>JAJBTL010000222.1 GCA_020860865.1 Planctomycetota bacterium
TCATCGGGAAGCAGTACAAGCCTCCGGCTGTCCTGTTGGCGGATTCCGGTTCGGCCCGTGGCGCCATCGTGTGGACAGCCTCCGGCTCGTCGGGCCGCGTTTCGAATACTTCGTCCGGGGACACGAAATCCTCGGCCTTGACGACGCGGAGTCCGGCCATTGATTCGATGGCGGTGCCTTCCGCCGTGGCGTCGACCTGGAGGAGGACTTCCCGTCCCGGCACCTCTTGTGGACAGGTGCCGCATTTGTCCGCGTCGATATCCCAGACAAGACGGCCGTCCGCATCGACGTCGAGGCCGACGGCATTGGCGAGGCGGGCGCCGGCCACGCGCACTTCGGCGCCGGCCCGCATCGCCATGGCGGTTTCGCCGAGGAGGCGCACCCGTTCCATCAACACTTCGCCGGGTCGGGTCTGGCCGTCCTGCTCGCCGGCGGCGAGGGCTTCCACCAGCCGCCGCCGGGTGGCGGCGCGGTCGAACAACTTTTCCGCATACTGCCGTGACAGCATCCAGTCCGAATAGGCAATGCCGACCTGGGCCATGATGCCGGCGGCAACGGCCAGGCCCCGGTTATGGGCCAGGTCTTTCTGGAGATGCGCCATCCGCCGTTCGCTGAGGCGGGCCGGGATGTTGAACAGGTTCCAACTGACCCGGGCGCCGACCGTCATCCAGTTGTTCCACTCGAGGAACTTGTCCGGATCGTGGTAGAGGTTGAGGGACAGGTTGGCGTTCGGCGCCATCTGGAGGATGGCCAGTTTGGCCTCCTCGCCGGCGATTCGTTCCTGGGCGTCCTGCTGGAACAGTTCGGGACGGCGGCGGAGGGCGGCGGTCTGGAGGACTTCCGGATCGCCTCCCGGAATGTCCGGGAGGTCGGGGAGGTCGTCCGGGAATTCCGCCAGTTCGAAGTCGATGGCGCTGCCGGCGCCCATTATCCGCGCCAGTTCGAGGCGGGCCTGGACGGCGAGGCGGCGCCATTGTTCCAGTTCGGCCAGGCCGCTATGGACAGACAATTCCCGCCGCGCCCCTTCGGCCTGGGACAGGATGCGCATGTCCACGGAATCGCGGATGGCGGCGGCCTGCTCCTCGAGTTCGCTCCGAAGGAGCTCCGCTTTCCGGGAAATCGCTTCGGCAACGGTGGCGCGCCAGTAATGGGTCAGGACGTCCAGGACAATCTGCTGCCGGACCCGGCGGCGCTGTTCTTCCGCCCCCCTGACCCGCTCGTCCTGCTGGCGTGATTTCAGATAGCCGACGCCGAAGTCGAGGACGCTCCACATGGCGCCGATTTCACTCCGGTGGGAAGTCGGCTCCGAAGAATACGACGATTCCAACGACTGCGATCCGGAACTGGTCGACAAGGACCAGCGGGCATTCGGATGGTTCGAATGTTCAAGATTGTAGCGGGCGGTCAGGCTCGGAAGGAGCCGCCGCCGGCTCGCCACCAGGGATTCGTTCTGGTAGGCGGCTTCGATTTCCGCCACTTTTATGTCGAGATTATGACTGAGGGCATACGCGACCGCCGACTCCGGCGCCAATGGGCTTGGCGGAACCGGCCGCGCCTCGTCGATGGCCAGGGCTTCGAGGACACGTTCATCGCGGTCGCCCAACGGGTCGGGAACGGAAAAACAGCCCTGCACCGCCAGCGTCAGCACCAGCGTCCAGGCCAGGACGATACCGGAGACGCGACGGCGGCGCCAGAGCGGCAGCGTCCGTCGTGAACGGTTTTGTCGTGATCCAGTATCCGGCATCGCCATTTCCCCCGGACGGCCCATCCGTCCGATTGTGAAGACACACAATGGCTTTATCGACTAAAACCACAGGCTTCATGAACCTTTTCCGATGAGGGAGGAGTGATGGAGGCATAAAGAACGGCCGCACATGTGGAAGGGTGCGGCCGGTTGACGGGTATTTTCGGTTCAGGGACAGCTCGAAGAACTTTTACTCTTGAAGCGATAAAAGTTTGTTCGGTGCGGCGTCCCGAACCAGCGCCCTGGCCAGGGCGAGGACCGGATCGACGAGAGGGATGTTTTCAAACTCCGTACCGGGAAGCGCCAGCGGCAGTTCGGTGCAGGCGGGGATGATGGCTTCGGCGCCGTCCCGGGCCAGTTGTGCCGCCATCTCCCGTACCGTGTCGGCCGCTTTCGCCGTGACCGGGCTGACCGCCTTGATACCCCACTCCGGATTATATATGGCATCGTGCACCAGCGGCTGGAGCGGTTCCGGAACTTGGACAATCCTATACCCGTGCGCTGCGAGGAGGGTTTCGTAGATTCGACTTGTACGGGTGCCGTTTGTGGCGAAGACGCCGACCCGTTGGCCCGTCCCCGGACCGATGCGTTCCTTCAGGAGGCTGGCTGTCGCTTCCAGCATGTTGATAACGGTGAGCGGAAGGTCTTCCTCCATCAGCCCACGCTGGAAAGCCGAGTAAATGGGTTCGGCGTGGAAGGTATTACAGGGGACGCCGGCCACCGCCTCTGCTCCCGGCGGAAGCGCCCTGGCGGCACGGAGAAGGACATTCGCCATTGCCTCGCCGGGATTTATCCTGTCGTTTTTGCCTTTCGCGAGGGCGTCGAGGTATCCGGTCCGGTCGGGGATGGCGGCCGAGTGGGACAGGTGAATAACGGCAAGGTGGGAGGCGTCGCCGGCCGGCGCCCGGGTCGCCTCGATAATCTTCGCATGCAAGGCCACGCCGGCCATGGGACCGACGCCGCCGCCGATGATGATATGTTTTTCCTGCCGGGATGATTCGGGAGACATTTTAACCATTCCTTACTTAATGCAATGGTTATGACAAATTTCACTATACACTCTTCCAGGCGGCGTTGCTGTCCGAAATGTCGGCTGAACATTATAAAGCCCCCGATCATGGTGTCGGAGGCTTTGTGAATGGAGTGCTTTAGGAAAAGCGGTTTCTTAGAACTTTTGAATCCGGCTCATGCTGGTGTTCATTTTATAATGCTTGGAGGAAAAAATCTTTTCCCACAACAGGGCGTTGAAGTGAAGCAGGCCGCCGACCAGACCGACAAACCCCGGAATCAGCAGGACGGTGGACTGGGTCCGGAGACCGGCGAGGAAAAACAGCACGCCGACCATAAAGAAGGCCAGCCAGCCGTAATTCTGCATTTTGAAGGTGGCGGGTTTCCGAACAAGGGTACGTTTGGTGCTCATCGCGGTGCTCATGGCATGACTCCTCAATGTCGCTTGCAAGAACGGCGCCTGGTATCCGGCGGTGCCAACACCGGAGGCGGACCGTTCACTCTCTACGTGCCGTCATAAGACGGTTTCAGTGGCAGCCATTTTTCAGAACGACTCGTTATCACAAAATAACGGCGTCGGCGGCCATAAGGTCAAGGTAAGTGGCTGAATCCTATGTGAAAATTGCATTCTATAAGGATTCATCCACATTGGATGTCGGTACGCGTGAATAAACCTTCGCCGCCACCGACAGTCTTTCAACTTCCTTCCCGCTTGCAAATCCTATAAAGTCGACTATAATAAATTGCATGAGGAAATCAAGAAGTTTTTCCGTTATTCTTTTTTTCCCGCCATTTTCTCTCAGAGCGTGTTCTTAAATTGTGTATCGTCGTGTCAGAAGAGGAAAAAGAGGCGGCAGGCTTGTTTTTTGACCGGCGGTGAGGGTCAAAAAACATGCCGAGAGCCGATTTTGACGAAGTATGGCGCGACGAGACGCATTTTTATAACATGCTCTCACCCATGCAGAGGAGATCACCCAATGCGTCTACTCACGAGAGCCGATTTCGACGGACTGGCCTGCGGCGCGCTCCTGAAGGAGCTTGGCGTTATTGATTCGTGGAAGTTCGTCCACCCAAAAGACATGCAGGACGGCGTGGAGGAGGTGAAAGGGGACGACGTCCTCGCCAATGTTCCCTTCGTTCCCGGCTGCAAAATGTGGTTCGACCACCACAGCAGCGAAAAGGAACGTCTCGGCGACATCACCTTCGAAGGCGAAAGCCGCAAGGCCGATTCCGCCGCCCGGGTTATTTACGAATATTACGGCGGCGATGCCAAACTGGGGAAATTCAAGGATATGGTCCGGGAGGTGGACAAGGTCGACTCGGGAAAACTTTCCATCGACGAAATCCAGAACCCGCAGGGCTGGATTCTCCTCGGATTCCTCATGGATCCGCGTACCGGCCTCGGCCGCTTCCGGAATTTCCGCATCTCCAATTATCAACTCATGGAAGTCCTCATCGATGCCTGCCGCACCCAGACAATTGAGGAAATCATCGCCAATCCGGACATCCAGGAACGCATCGAACTCTACAACGAACAGACCGCCCTGTTCAAGGAAATGGTGGAAAAGGTTACCCGTACCGACGCAAACGTCATTATCTCCGACCTCCGGGGCGTCGAGACGATTTACACCGGCAACCGCTTCCTCATTTACGCTATGTACCCGGAACAGAACATCTCCATCTGGGCGGTGGACGGTCGGGGCAAGCAGAACTGCCCGATAGCCGTCGGCCACAGCATACTCAACCGGACCTCGAAAACCAACGTCGGCGAACTGATGCTCAAGTACGGCGGCGGCGGCCACCCGCAGGTCGGCACGTGCCAGGTGCCGTATGCCGACGCGGACAAGGTTATCGCGGAACTGGTGGAAAAGATGAAGCAGGACGGATAGGGAATAACGCAGCAATCCCGCGTTACACCTGAGAAAAACGAAAAACGCGTTTTCAAGGTATAAAAAAAGGCGGCCGCTTGAAGCGGTCGCCTTTTCTTTGATTCTGTTCAGATACATTAGGAGCGACTAATCCCTCTTGATGTACCGGTCGATGTCTTCGCGGGTGGCTTCGTTGGAGTCGGAGCTGCTGCCGCCCTGATCCTTCCGCTTCGCCATCTGCTCTTCCGGAGTGCTGCCGGCGGCGACGCCTTCGGCGGCACGGAGGGAGAGGCCAATCTTCCGATCGTTCAGGTCGACGTTGATGATCATGACGGTGACGTTGTCGCCGACCTTGACCACCTCTTCCGGCTTCTCGATTTTCCGATCAGCCATTTCGCTGATGTGGAGAAGGCCTTCGAGATTGGGTTCGATTTCGACAAAGGCGCCGAAGTTCGTCAGCTTGGTGACGGTGCCGGTGACGATGTCGGAGGTGTGGTACTTTTCCGGAATCCGCTTGGCCCACGGATCGTCCTCGAGCTGCTTGATGCCGAGGGTGACGCGCTTCCATTCTTGGTCCACCGCTAGAACGACGGCGCGGACAGTGTCGCCCTTCTTGAGGAGGGCGGACGGGTGCGCGAACTTCTTGGTCCAGGACATGTCGTTGACATGGAGGAGACCGTCGATGCCTTCTTCGAGTTCGATAAAGGCGCCGTAGTTCGTCATGTTCCTGACCTTGCCCTCGATGATGGTGCCAATGGGGTACTTCGCTTCCACCTGGGTCCAGGGGTTTTCTTCGGTCTGCTTCATGCCGAGGGACAGTTCGTGCTTGTCCTTGTTGATGCCGAGGACGACGACTTCGACATTGTCGCCGACGTTGACCAGTTCGGACGGGTGCGCGACCTGGCGGGTCCAGGACATTTCGCTGATGTGGGCCAGGCCTTCAATGCCGTCCGCCAGCTTGACAAAGCAGCCGTAGGGCATGATGTTGACGACCGGGCCGGTGTGCCGGGAACCGATGGGGAAGCGTTCCTCGATGTTTTCCCACGGCGATTCCTGGGCTTGCTTCAAGCCAAGAGAAATACGTTCGCGCTGGAGATTGAAGTCGAGAACCTTGACATCGATCTGCTGGTCCAGCTTGACCACTTCGGTCGGGTGCGAGACGCGGCCCCAAGACATGTCGGTAATGTGGAGAAGACCGTCGATGCCGCCGAGATCGACGAAGGCGCCGAAATCGGTGATGTTCTTGACAACGCCCTTCCGGATTTCGCCCTTGACGAGGGAACCGAGGACGTCGGCCTTGCGGCGTTCGCGCTCTTCTTCCATCATCTTGCGGCGGGAAAGAACGATGTTCCGGCGATCACGGTCGATCTTGATAATTTTGCATTCGAGTTCGCGGCCGATATATTCGGACGCATCCGCCGAGCGGCGGATATCAACCTGCGAAGCGGGAAGGAAGACGGGGACGCCAATATCCACGAGAAGGCCGCCCTTGATTTTCCGGATGGCTTTTCCCTTGACGATATCGCCGACGTCGTGCTTTTCCATGATCCGTTCCCAGTTGCGGATACGGTCGGCTTTGCGTTTCGACAGCACGATTTCGCCGTTTTCCTCGTCGATTTCCTCGAGCAGGACTTCGATTTCGTCGCCGACGTTCGGGATTTCTTCGGCGGTGAATTCGAGAATGGGGACAATGCCCTCGGCTTTGTAATTGATGTCGACGACCACGTCTTTGCGGCTGACGCGAGTGACGCGGCCCTTGACAATCGAGCCGGCCTCGAGATTACGAACGGCAAAGCCTTCGTCCATCTGAGTCTGGCCGCCCATCGCCTCGGTGAGTTCCCGATTCAGTTCCTCGTCGGAAATGACGTTGTTGACTAAAGCATATCTACCTGGCCTAACCATAGTGTACCTCTCCCTGCGCCGTCGACCCCCAAGGCCAACGCACGCCCAATTAGGTGACGTCCCGGCCATAACCGCAACCGTTTCGCCATGACAAAAAAATCCGTCCCCATACCATTATGGGGCCGGTACCGATATCCACGTATCTTACAAATTTTCCGTGAAGTTGGGTAGGGAAATTTCCAAAAATTCGGCCATTTCCCGTACTGTTTATCATAAAAAAAAGCCCGGCGCCTTCGCGGCCGGACGTTGGCTACCATCATGGAAGTTATACCACCCGTTCACCGAGCTTCGGTCGTAACCACGTATCCGGGCGGGCGCCAGATCGAACCGCCGGCGAATTCCCTGTTGTCTCCGGGCCGTGCCGGCTTGAACTACTCTTCCTTGCAATGCTCCAGAAGTTCGCAGTTTTCAGCCTGAACCAGGGTCGCCATAACCGAACCGAGGGGCTTCGGCAGTTCGGCCGAGACCTGGACGGGGATGAGGGTGTTTTTCTCAAGCCAGATCTTTTCGCCGCCACGGGTGGCGATGAAGTTCCCGGACAGGTTGGTGCCGTCGCTGAACGGCTCGACAATAAGGCAGTCGAACGTGCCGATGCCCTGGACCTTGACCTCTTCCTCGCCAACAACCGTCACCTTGGCGATGACCGGTTTTTTCCTGCCGCCAAGGAGGAAGCTGCAACTGTCGCCGACTTCGGCCAGGTCAAGACCGCGAATGTAATACACGGTGGAGAGGATGTCCTGCATGTTACCCGGAATCGGGAACGGCTGGTTGCCCTCTTCCTTGCCGTCTTCGCCGATGCGGGAGTATTTGCTGACCGGATCGGGTATGCCGTTGTCCCGGCGGAAATCGTACTTGAACTCGAGACGATCCTCGTAGTCGCGGTTTCGTTCCGACACGCGGCGACGGACCAGGTAGCTCCGGCCGGTATCGGCGTCGACATAGGAATTGATATTGGTCTTAATGGGATAGAAGGCGCTGAGGAAATCGTTCGACTCGACGCTCATTTCGAAAACGAAAACCGGGCGGTTCTTCAGCATGGCGACGCGCTTGGCCGCGCAGCGGATGCTGCCGGCGGGCAGGCCGCGCCACTTGGCCTGATAGCGGAGCTCTTCACCGGGCTTGACGAAATCCTGGATACGGACGTCGGGATTGTTGATGGTCTGGAAAAGGGAGAGGTAGCTGGCGTCCTGATTCAGAACTTCGGAAACCCGTTCTTCCTCGCGGATTTCGTCGGACGCTTTTTCGGAAAGGCCAAGAAGATTACCGATTCGCGGAAATTCGAGGGAAGTTGAGACACCGGTGACAGCAATAAAAACAGCCACGACCATAACGGCGATTCGCGGAAGCGACGCACAACTTGACATGGGTGGAACGATTGTCCATATGTCCCGCACAGCTCGTGTCATTTTCGTTGATTCCCAATCCTCAATTAGACGCATCCGTGGCATAATTGAACGATATCCACCCTCACGGTTCGTTCCACGGTAGTGCGTATCAATCCACATTCGTGCCACCATTCGGGCCGCGGAGCGCTTCCCGGTTACGAATGAAGTTGACAATATACCGCGGTATGGAAAAAATGCAATGGCTAAAACGCGATTTTTTTCCTGTTCCCGACCGGGACCGCTGTGGACGTAAAGCCGGTTCCACCGGCGGATCTCCATAGTCCCATTGTCGCACGATCCCTCATTATAATAGTTCATCGACTCTTGGCAACAAAAATCACACTCAAAACCCGGTATTTACGCTGATTTTCCTGGTTTTTTAGTGGCTTTCGCCTTCGACTATAACCCCGGTGTATACGTGCTGTTACAGCGTTAAGGACCTGAATCCGGGGCACAGTGCGCCATTTTTTCGACTAATTATTGAAGAAATTCTAGCCGATATTCGAAATTTCCTTACAATCCACCAGAGAAAACCGTCGATTAAATCTATTCATTCTCTCGCCGAAGCTGTGCGGAGAGGAGAACTTTTTGCCAAAAAACCACCTCATTGCCCACGCTATCCATGGACTTCGCGCCCGTCTGGAACTCGAGGAAGGCCTCGGGTCCCATTATATGACTGTCTCGCGGCAACTGCCGAACGCCGTCGGGACGTTGCGGGAAATTTTGGAGTCATCCACTGCCGATGCGCCTCCCCCGGCGACCCGTTCCCGCC
>JAJBTL010000362.1 GCA_020860865.1 Planctomycetota bacterium
CTACGCCATTCTTGAAACAGCCCCGCCGACGGAAACGATTCTCGCGGTGGAGGGGATCAGTAAGGCCTTTCCCGGCGTGAAGGCGTTGGACAATGTCCGCCTCGATGTCAGGAAAGGGGAAGTCCACGCCCTCCTCGGCGAAAACGGCGCCGGCAAATCGACCCTGATGAAAATCCTCTCCGGCGTCTATCAGCCCGATGCCGGGTCTATAACGTACAAGGGCAGGGCGACATCGTTCCGGAACGCGGTGGAATCGCAGCGGGCCGGGATAAGCATAATCTATCAGGAACTGAACCTGGTCCCGCACCTCACGGTGGCGCAGAACATCTTTATCGGCAAGGAGCCGCTCCGCTGGGGCGTCCATATAGACGCGGCAAGGATGAACGCGGAGGCGGAAAAACTTCTGGCCCGGCTGAACACGCACATCAATCCGGAGACGCTTGTTAAAAATCTGCCCGTGTCCAAGCAGCAGATGGTCGAGGTGGCGAAGGCGCTCAGTTACAACTCGGATGTCCTCATCATGGACGAGCCGACTTCGGCCCTTACCGAGGCGGAAATTGAGGAACTGTTTTCCGTCATCCGGAACCTGCGGGAGCAGGGGGTCGGGATAATTTACATTTCCCACCGTTTGCAGGAACTGAAGGAAATCGCCGACCGGGTGACCATCTTCCGGGACGGGCAGTATATTTCCACCGACAACTTCGCCGATTTGTCAATTGACGAAATCGTCAAGCGGATGGTCGGCCGGGAAATGGGCAATCACTTTCCGGAGAAAAAGGCGGTGCCGACAGATCGGGTCATTCTCGAGGTGCGGAACCTGCGGCGGAAAGGGGAGGCCGGGACCGCGTCCTTTACCTTGCGTCGGGGGGAAATCCTCGGCGTTGCCGGGCTGATGGGCGCCGGCCGCACCGAACTGGCCCGGGCCATCTTCGGGGCCGACCCGGTGGACGGCGGCGAGATTGTCGTCGACGGCCGGGCGGTGCCGCTTCAGTCGCCCCGGGACGCCATCCGGAACGGCATCGGCTACCTGTCCGAGGACCGGAAGTCGTTCGGCCTCGCCCTCGGGATGTCGGTGAAGGACAACATCACGATGGCCTTCCTCGAGGAAGTGACGGCGCGGAGCGGGCGCATCCGGCGGGACGTGGAGCGGTCGGTGTCGGAACGCTTTGTCCGCGACCTGAACATCAGGACGCCGTCCATCTCCCAGATTGTGAAGAACCTGTCCGGCGGCAACCAGCAGAAGGTCGTCATCGCCAAATGGCTGTTCAGGAACGCGAACGTCCTCATTTTCGACGAGCCGACTCGGGGCATCGATGTCGGCGCCAAATACGCCATCTACGAACTGATGGACAAGCTGGCCGCCGACGGCAAGGCGATCATGATGATCTCATCGGAACTTCCGGAAATCCTCGGCATGTCGGACCGGGTGATGGTGATGTGCCAGGGACGGGTGTCCGGGTTCCTCGACCGGGCGGAGGCGACGCAGGAGAAAATTCTCCACTATGCGGCCGGGCTGGTGTGAGTCGGCCATGGTGTTCTAGACTTTTCCACAACCTTCTATACCTTCTTTGTAAATTACTTGAGATTTCTACTACAAGGCACACTTTCCGAAGACAACGCGGCCGAAACCGAAAGCATCGGCACGCAACACACCGACCGTATGAACAACGGCGATTTTCTTAACAAATTCGCCGCATTTGCCGGGCTTATCGGACTGGTCGTCGTGTTCTCGCTGACATCCCGGAATTTCCTGTCAGTCAGTAATATGATAAGTATTTCCATCCAGACAACCACCATCGCCCTGGCCGGCATCGGCGTGACCTTTGTCATCATAACGGGCGGCATCGACCTGTCCATCGGGTCCGTGGTGGCGCTGTCCGGCGTGGTCGCCGGGCTTCTTGTGAAGAACTGGAGTTTTCCCGTCCCCGTGGCGTTTCTAATCGGCATCGCCACCGGCGGGTTCTGCGGTTTTCTGAACGGCGGGATGATAAATTATCGCCGGACTCCCCGAGTCGTTCGGCTGGCTGGCGAACGAGGCGGTCGGGCGGACTTACAAGACGCTGCCGAACGGGATGACGATTACCGACTTCGAAGGCATTCCCTACGCCGTCGTCCTCATGGTCATTCTGGCGGCGCTGTTCTACTTTATCCTCTCGTCGACCCGTATCGGCCGGTACATCTACGCCGTCGGCTCGAACGAGGAGGCGACGCGGCTGTCCGGCATCAATGTCGTCAAAACGAAGTTCACAGCCTACATGATTTGCGGCGGCTTCGCGGCGCTGGCCGGGATTGTGACAATGTCTAGGCTCGTGACGGTGCAGCCGACGGCCGGGGTCGCGTTCGAGATGGACGCCATCGCCTCCGCCGTCATCGGCGGCACCAGCCTCATGGGCGGCGTCGGGACGATAAGCGGGACCATTATCGGGGCCTTTATTATTGGCGTATTGCGGAACGGCCTGAACATGCTGGGGGTCCAGGGGTTTGTCCAGCAGATAATCATCGGCCTCGTCATTATCGTCGCGGTGTCTGTCGACCAGTTGCGGAACCGGACGCGGCGCTGACTGTTCCGTACAACCCATAAACTTCGCCCGGTGCGCGGGCCGGGCATCCGTTTTCGTCGATGTTCCAATTTCCCACTTTTTTGGAGGACGACCATGCGTGGATTGAAAAATGCCTTGGTGGCGGTGGCGCTGGTACTGGCGGTTTCGTACGGCACGGTTAGGGCCGAGGACGAGATTGCGGTGATCGTGAAGACGTTGAATTCGAGTTTTTGGCAGAACGTGAACACCGGGTCGACCGACGCGGCGACGGAAATCAAGGCGGCCGGGGCGCCGTATTTCGTTTCCTTCAACGGCCCCGACGCCGAGACGGAAATCGAGAAACAGGTCAACATGGTCGACAACGCCGTCAACCGGGGCGTCGCCGCCATCGTCCTGGCGCCGAGCGATCCGGACGCCCTCGTGCCGCCGCTCCGCCGGGCGCGGAACGCCGGCATACCGGTCATCGTCGTCGACTCGGACCTGAGCGACCCGTCCCTCTACCTGTCCTTCCTCGCCACCGACAACCGGGCGGCCGGCGAACTGTGCGCCAGGGAAATGATTGAACGCCTCGGCGGGCCGGACAAGGAGGCGAAAATCGCCATCATGTCGTACGTGGCCGGGGTCGGTTCGGAAATCGGCCGGGTCGGCGGCTTCCGGGAATATATCGCGGCGAATTCGAAATTTACCATAGTCAACAACTATTATTCCAACGCCGACATGATAACCGCCATGAACCAGACGACCGACGTCCTCGCCGCCAACCCGGACCTGGCCGGCATCTTCGGCGCCAACGAACCGACCGCCGTCGGCATGGGCCGAGCGGTGAAAACGAAGGGGATGTCCGGGAAAATCGTCGCCATCGGCTTCGACGGCGATCAGAATCTCCAGGGGTTTGTCCGGGACGGGACGCTCCAGGGTATCGCCGTCCAGAGCCCGTACAACATGGGCTACCTTGGCGTCAAGGCGGCGGTGGATGCGCTCGGCGGCAAGTCCATAGACAAGAACATCGACACCGGCATCATCTTCGTCACTGTCGAAAACATCGATACGCCGGCGGCGCAGAATGTTTTGTACTAAAAACAATGTTTGACAGCTTTACCGTACTTCGTGCCGGGGCCGATTCTCCTGTCGGCTTCCGGCACGATTGCCGTTGCCCTTTGGGCAAATGTCTGGCACAATTGACTACGATTTGGGAAACAGGCGGGACGGTCCCGTAGCGGTTCGCAATCCGGAAATGTCACCACCGCATTGGACGAGGTTTTTTCGCGACCGTGTGCTGGCGGCGCTTTTCGCACCCTCTCCGTACGTACGCCGCCTGGCGGCACCCCGACGATACACTGCCCGATTTCGCGCCCTTCCACGGCTACTCCGTCATTCCTGGATTTCCCGGGTCCACGGGGAACGACGCGGGGAAACTCCTTTCAATGCCAGAAAGGAGCCTGGTAATGGCTACTGCCCGAAATCTCGGCGAAAGCAACAAAGTCAAAACAAAGAAACCGGTCATCGGCGTCTTCGCCACCCACGACCCACGGGTCAAACCGACCTTCTGGACGCGCGGGCAGAACATCATCAAAATGGCCGCCGACGTCATCGCCAAGGGCGTCAAACTGCCCGGCGGCGAAGCGCCGGAAGTCGTCTACACGCCGACCCTCGTCAAGGGGGAACAGTCCGCCGACATCGCCGCCCGGCAACTCCAGGACGCCGGCGCCGATGTCCTGGTCTGCGTGCCGGACGCCTGGTGTTTTCCGCAGCCGACCCTCATGAGCATGCTTGCCCACTTTCCGACAGACACGCCCCTCAACGTCACCTGCGGCAATTCGGCGACGCTCCCCGGGGTCGTCTTCGCCCAGGCCGTCGTTGGGGCGCTGTCCCAATCCGGCCGCATGGTCCACATCAACGTCGGCTCCTGGCCGGACACGGGCGACAATCCGAAAATGACCCAGACCACCGCCGACGCCCTTATCGAATGGTGCCAGGCGGCGGTGACCCGGGTCGGCCTCCGGGGACGGCGGGTCGTCGTCTTCGGCCACGATTCCATGGGCATGGAGACGGCGCTCGCCCACGTCATCCCAACCCGGCGGCGGTTCGGCCTTGAAATTACCCGTCTCGACATGAAGTACCTCGCGGACATGCTGAACAAGAAATCCTTCAAGGCGGCGGAAGTGAAGGCGCTTCGGGGCTGGATTGACAAGATGGTCGGGAAGCGGCTCGTCACCCGGACGAAGGCGCAGAGTGAACTCTTCAACCAGTCCCTCGCCATGTACATCATTGTCCGCGACCTCATGGCGGACCTGAACGCCGGCGGCGGCGGCTTTATGAGCCAGCGCGAATGGGGCTCCGATCCGAAGCTCATACCGATGCCGGTGGCGGACGTGATGGAATCCCTCTTCAACTCGACGTTCGACCATAACGGGCCGAAAGCGCCGAAGCCGTTCGCGACCGAGTCGGACATGCAGGCGCTCCTTACCATGCTGCCGTTCTCCTGGCTGAGCGGCGGCAATGCGCCATTGTTCATGGATTTCCGGAAGGTCTGGGAACCGGTGGAAGTGAAGGCGCTCGCCAAGAAACTCGGCGTCAGTTATGGCGACAACGACGTCTGGGCGACGAAGGGCTTTGTCGACGGGAACAACTCGGGGGCGGCCGCCTTCGACTGGGCGGCGAAACCGGGCGCCAAGCCGGCGGACGCGATGGCGGCGGTATCGATGCCCTTAGCCGATCCGGACTATTTCCCGGGCGGCGGCAATTCGGTGACGTTTGTGACGCCGGGCGGTATCGACGGCATTGCCGGACGGATGGCGTACAGCGCCCTCACCGACGACTTCACCCTTCTCTGGGACGAAGCGACGACGACGGAGATGCCCGAGGCCTTGTCCGAGACGGTGCGGAAGGCGTCGAACTACGACTGGCCGCACACCTGGGTGGTGCCGAAATACGCGTCGATGCAGGAGTATAAGCACTATGCGCCGGCGAACCACCTCCACATGATCCAGGGGCTGAAGCCGGCTGTCCTCCAGTACTGGATGGACCTGTGTTCGGTGCAGTCGGGGACGCCGTGGGCGGCGCGGCCGTCGTTCATCGATGGCGTCGACCGGCCGGCGCCACTCGTGTACCTCCTGAACGGCGGCGAGGTCGAGGGGAAACGGCTGTTCAAGTAATGTCCTCCCTGTGATACCTCATGACAACGCAGGCGTCGGCCGGGTGGTGACAACGTGGCCGGCGCCTTTTTTCACGACACCTATTTCGAGGAGTCAATCCATGATCAACGGTGACATTATCCATCCGGAACTGCTGCGGGCGCTGGCCGAGGCCGGGCACGGGGCGCGGATTCTCGTCTGCGACTCGAACTACCCGTCGACCACCAAGTCGAACCCGCTGGCCCGGCGGATTTTCCTCAATTTCCAGCCGGGAATGGTCAGCGGCACGGATATTGTCCGGGCGCTCGGGCGGGCGGTGCCCCTCGAGTCGGCGTATTATATGGCGCCGCCGGACGGGAAGATGCCGGAAGTGGTGCGGGAATATCAGAAGCTCATTCAGGCCGAAATTCCGTTCGAGGGGCTGGAACGGTTCGCGTTTTACGACACGGCGTCGGAGAAGGATACGGCGGTCGTAATTGCCTCGGGGGAACAGCGGGTATATGCGAACCTCCTCCTGACTGTCGGTGTGCGGACAGCGTGACGCGGTTCTGTTTTAAAAGGACGGGTGGTTCGTAAAAAATGGCGGTATGCTTTTCCGTAAGAAAAAACCGGTCGATGGCAACATGAACCAGGCGTCTTGACGATATATATAGGTGGATGTTTCCCTCAAGGCACGGTGGAGAGCGTTGTTTCGAACCACTCAATCTTTCTTATGGAAGGCATATATAAATGGATAGTAGAGATATTCTCAGGACTCAGATGCGGGCCAAGAACGGCTGGCTCGCCGCCCTGTTCACGATTCTGTTCGGCGGGTTCGGGGTGTTTTATGTGTCATTTCTTGGCGGAATTGTCGCGTCGGTGATCGAACTGGTGCTGCTCCTGATTTCGTTCAGTACCGGCGGGATCGGGTCGTTCCTGTTGGTGCCGTGGCACATCTTCTGTATTATTGTCGCACTGGTGATGGTCAGTTCCCACAACAACCGGCTCCTCAGGGAGCTTGACCGTTCGGTAATGAAGAATGGGTAAAACGGCTGCCCACGTTTACGGGGCCGTCCGGTCCGTTCCCTCCAGGGCGAGATGAAGAAGGGGGAATGGGAGACCCATACTATCGACGGCCGACCGGCCGACAACGGTGAAACCGAGGTGTTTGTAAAATCCGACCGCCTGGACGTTCTGTTCGTTGACGTCCAGGCGGTTTGCGTTTCCGTGGCTGACAGCGTGGGCGACGAGGCGGCGGCCGAGGCCGGTCCCGCGCGCCGCCGGGGCGATGAAGAGCATTTCGATTTTTCCGTCCTCCACGCCGCTGAAGCCGACCGGCTTCCCGGTATCGTCCATGGCGACGGTGAGGGACGGGATGTTCCGCAGTCCAATCATGACATGGGGGAGAAGGGTGACGATGTCGTCCTCCGTCAGAAAGTCGTGGGTGGCGCGGACCGAGTCCTCCCACACGGCTGTCAGGGCGTGGATGAGACGGTCCGGGCGGGCGTCCAGGGGAAAGGTGGCGAGGCCGGTCATTCTTCCCGCTCCCGGATATGGGTGACCTTGTCCTGGGACGACGGCGGCGGGTAGCGGCCGGAAGCGGGCGTTTCCGGAGTCGGACGGTGGTCCTTGCCGGCCGGGCTGTAAATGCCCATGCCGCTGGCGGCGATGGCGAGGGCGGCGCCGAAAATGTTCAGGGGCTCGGTGGCGGTGCCGTAGACGAGGGAGTCCCAGAGGTACGACAGGGCCGGCTGCGTGAGCATGAGGAGGCCGGCGCGGAACGGCGTCAGGTGCGGGAGGCCAATGGAGAGGAGCACCCAGCCAAGGGACTGGCAGACAATGCCGAGGACGGCGAGGATGACGCCGGTCCGGACGTCCGGGATAGCGAACGACAGGCCGTTCGCCAGGCAGAACAGGCCGGTGAAAATGCAACAGAACAGGGACACCCAGGCCATGTTCGCCACCGGCGCCATCTTGAGGCCGATGGACTGGGTACGGCGGAGGGTGAGGACGTAGGAGGCGTAGAAACAGGCCGACAGCAGGGCGAGGGCGACGCCGGTTATCGTGCCGGCCGGAAGGGCCTGATTGTGGATGCCAAGAAGAAAGGCGAGGCCGACCAAGGCCAGCGGCGCCGACAATTTTTGCGGCAGGCTGAGACGTTCGTGGAGAACGACGACGCCGAAGACGGCAAGGAGGATGACCTGGAAATTGGCGATGATGGTGGCGATGCCCGGGCCGACATAGAGGATCGACTTGTGCCAGACAATGAGGTCGCCACTGAAGAGGGCGCCGGCGAGGACGATGATGCCGAGGCACTGGCGGGGAATCCTGAGCGGTGCCTTCTGGAGGACGGCGACGGTGAAGAGGGCGATGGCGCCGAAGAACAGCCGGTAGAACGCCACCATGCTGGAATCGATGGGCGCGCCCTTGACGAAGAAAGCGGCGAAGCTGATGCAGAAGGCGCCGGACAGGACAAAGGCGACGCCCCGCTTGTCCATGCCGCTGGCGTGATGGTGGCGCTGGGACTGGCTCATGGCTCGGGTGCTTTCGTAATGGTAAATCCCGGAAAAAAGTGCGGCGGGGAGACGAACGCCCCGCCATTGTGATTGTTGTAGCCGTCTGTCCGGGGAAAGCAAGATCATATCAGGCAATATCTGTTGATTTTCTTCAAGGCCAGTTTTCTTTGACGTGAATGTCGTTGCCGGTGGCCACGCGTCGGCGGCGAAGAGACGTTGCCGCGCACCGATCGGGTACCGCTTCACACTTTATAAAGTAATGATCCTTTGCTTAAAAAATGAATTGATACTTTACGATTGCCAAAATATGTCGTATAGTACATGGGATGTGTGCGGCGTCATGGCTTCGGCGATTCATCTCGTTCTGGATTCTTATGGAATAAAAGTAGAATTGTGCTCGAGGTCGGGAAGAATTTGTACTTTTATCTAAAAACGTATCTTATTTATATTAAAAGGTATACAGGGTTT
>JAJBTL010000039.1 GCA_020860865.1 Planctomycetota bacterium
ATCGCCGCCGCCGTCGATTTCGTCCCGTCGGACAACGGTCGCGCCGTCTGGGTCGGCATCGGCCTTCCCGGGATTATCCGGGACAACGCCATCCGCCTGGCCCCGCATTTCTCCGACTTCCCGCTGGACGCGCTCCGGACCGCTGTCCGCCGTCGCCACGGCGCTTCCGTCCTTTACGAGAACGGCGTCAACCTTGGCGCCATGGGGGAGGTGTGGAAAGGCGCCGGCCGCGAATACAATAACATCCTCTATGTCAGTTACGGCGTCGGCATCGGCGCCGCCCTCATCATCGGCGGCCGCCTGTACCAGGGCGCGGACGGCGCCGCCGGCGAAATCGGTTTCGCCCTCGTTCCGCCCGCACCGGCGGACAGACGGTCCGGCACCTCGACCGGCACTGGCGAATCGGGCGAACTGGAAAAAGCCCTGTCTCCGGAACGGTTCGGCCTCGCCCCGGTCGCCGGCCGGCGGCGGCGGACCGATCCGTCCAACAGCCTGGACGATGCCGCCATGGAAACGCTCTCCGACCTGTTTTCCATTGCCCTCACAAACGCCGCCGCCCTCCTCAATCCGAACGCGGTCATTGTCTCCGGTGGCTGGGGCAAGGCACTCGGTGGACGCTACCTGACGGCCTGGAAAGAGCGGATGGCGTCGGCCCTGCCGTTTCCCCCGGCTTTGTTCCTGTCAGACCTGGACAACCGGGAGACGATGTTCGGCGCCGTCCATACCGCTCTTGAGTATGCGGAAGCGTTGCCGTTTATATCGAATCGGGATTTGTAGAGTAAACGCACTCACGCAAAGGAAAGGGTTCACCATGGCACGAAACGAAAGCAAGGTCGCGGCGGGCTGGTGGGACTTCACCACCTTGGATAAGGACATCCTCGATGCCGCCGCCGCCCTCACGGCGGACGACCTCGTCGGGCTGTCCAGGGACGGCTTCACCGTCAGCATCTACGACACGGTGCAGGAGTTCTACAACGCCCAGGCCCTCGAGTACATCGAAGCCTGGCGCCAGGCCACGCCGGACCGGCCGGCCGGCATCTGCGGCCCCATCGGACCGGTGGAACAGCTTCCTCTGGTCGCCCAGATTGTGAACGCCATCGGCCTCGATCTCAAGCATGCCCATTTCTGGGGCATGGACGAATGGGTGGTGGACGGGAAGACCGTCCCGGTAACGCATCCGCTGTCGTTCGAGCGGGCCGATATGGAAATGCTCTTTAACCGCATCCGCCCGGAACTGGCAATGCCCAGGGAAAACCTTCACTTTCCCGGTACCGACCCGAAGCCGTTCATCGACAGTTGGGACCAGGCCCGTTGCGTCATCATGCAGGGCGGGCAGGGCGAGGTCAAACACTGGGCCTTCAACGATCCGCCGCGCCGGACCGGCGAATACGCGGACACGCCGATGCCGCCGGCCGAATACCGGAAGCTCGGCACCAGGCTCGTCAACCTGCATCCCCTGACGATGATCCAGAACGCCCGGAGCTCCGGCGGCGGCCGGGTCCAGGACGTGCCGAACCAGGCCATGACCGTCGGTCCCCGGGAAACCTGGAAGGCGGAGACGGTGTCAATCTGGCAGCGCGCCATCGACGACAACCCCCTCGGCATCCGCCTCACCGCCTATATGATTAGTAAGAAAATGCCGGACACCGCCGTCCCCATGTCCCTCCTCGCCGACCACCCGCAGGTCAGATTCAATTACCTCCGGTCGAGTATCGGCGAATGCGTCCTGAAGATTTGACGCGGACGGGACAGAGGGTTTTATCGGCTGCACACATACGGAAAAAACCCGCCCACCCGGCGGGTTTTTTCTTCGGCCCAATGCCATCCGGCCGTCGGGAAGTGAGCCTCTTCCCCGGTGGATTGACAAAAGCCCTTTCTCCAATGACAATTTATTCACCCCATCGGTACTCATCGGCGCTCTTTCAGTATGAATCTCATCCACCCACGAGTCCCACAACGGACGGCAGGACCACCGGCCGCCTGGTTCGGAGAAAGTCATGGCCAAAAAAGAAGGACAGAATTCCCTTTCGACCCTGAAGACGAAGAACCGGTCCACCGTTCTCGACTTTGTCCGTCGCCGGGAACGCGCCTCCATGGCGGAGATATCGCGGTCGAGCGGCCTGTCCATCATGACCGTCCATAATATCGTCGAACACTTTCTCCAGGCCGGCATGATAAAACCCGCAGCCGCCGCCCCGAACGACGAGGAAAAAAAGAACCGGTCCAAGCTGTTCTCGTTCAACCCGGATTTCAAATGCATCTTCACCGCCCGGGTCGGCGAGCGCCGCATCACCGCCGCCCTCGCCAATCTCCGGGGCGAACTGACGGTGAGCCACTCGGAAATACTCCGGACAAATACCGGCCTCTGGGACATCCTGTCGATGCTCGGGGAAATCCTCCAGGTCCTTCTGAAACGCCGCCGCGTCAGCGCCGACGACTGCCTCGGCGCCGTTATCGGCTGGCCCGGCATCATCGACTCCACCAGTGAAGTCTGCGTCGTCGCGCCGCACTTCCCGTCGTGGGGCCGGGACATCCCCCTCATGTCCCGCCTACGCCAGGTTCTGCCGCCCCGCCTGCCGCTCCACCTCGCCCACGCCGCGCGCTACCACGCCTACGGCGAGGCGAAGATAAAAGGGCTCCGGTTCCGGCGGTTCTATTTCGTCAGCACCGAATACGAAAACGTCGTCGGCGGCATGTTCGTCGACGGCCGCGTCGACCGGGGCAGTACCGGCCTGTCCGGCGAGGTCGGCCACCTGCCGGTCGATCCGGCCAGCACGGAAGTGTGCGCCTGCGGTTCCACCGGCTGCCTCGAGGTGGCGGTGTCGCCCCGGCGGATGGAGGAACGCGCCCTCACCCTCCGGAAACGGTACCGCGATTCTCGCCTCTTCGACAGCGGAACCGAACGGGTGACCTTCACAAACATCATCGACGCCGCCAACGAAGGCGATGCCTGCGCCCGCCTTCTCCTCGATCAGGCCGTCGACTACTTCGCCACTGCCTTCAAGAGTATCATCCTCAGTTGCGATCCCGGGTTCATCATCATTCAGGGCGTGTATGCCAAGGCCGGCGACTTTTTTCTCAGTCGCCTTCACGAACGCTTGCACGCCACGTCCCTGTTCAGCATGGACAAGGATACGCGGATCGAGTACTCGTTCCTCGACGACGACTGCGTCCTCGTCGGCGCTTCCTGGTTCCTGGCCGACCGGTTTTTCCAGCCGCCGGCGGGCGGGGAAAACGGCGACGCGGATGATGAGTAATGATGGGGTGTGGTGTAAATGAAATGATTACAGCTTGTCCAGGTGCTTGCATAATTCCCGCTCGAAGCGCCTGGCCTTCTCGTAGTCCGGAAAGGTGGATTCCATCAGTTTGAACAGGCTGCCGTGGACGTCCCGGCGGCCGTCCGGACGTTCGCCGATACCGAGGACTTCGTGCAAGAGTTCGTGGAACAGGACATATTCGACAAAATAGGCCGGGATGGCGGCCGAGTCCAGCTTCCGGTTCATGATAACGAGGTTCCGCTCCGGATCGTAACAGGCGAAACGGATGGACCGGCGGGAACGGCGCTTTCCTTTCCGGCCCCAGATGACCCGGGCGGTGGAGCGGCCGCCGAGGTAGATGTCGTTCAGGTCGCGGGCATAGCGTTCGATATCGTGGTGGGTGGATGTTTGCCGGTCGACTGTGACGCTCCGGCGCGGCCGGCCCTGGGCCGGGTTTTCCCTGAAGGCGTTGTCTATAAAGCGCCGGAGCGCCAGTTTATCAGTCTGGCGGCCGAGGATAAGCTGCGACAGTTCCGACAGGACATCGTCCGGCGAATCGAGGAAGGCCCGTTGCAGCCTGACCTCGATGGCGCCGCTTCCCCGCTGCCGGGCCGACACCATGCGCCGGCGATTTGAATTGAGGAAAAGCATGACGGCGAGGCCGGTGCGGCGGGACAGTTCCTCCTGGAGCCTGGGCGGATCGAATCTCACGTCGCGGCGCCCTCCTCGTTCATCGCGTTGATGCGTTCCTGCGCCATTTCCCGGAGGATGTATTTCTGCACCTTGCCGCTGGCGGTGAGGGGAAATTCGTCCACCATCCAGACGTACTGCGGCACCTTGTACGGGGCGATTTTCGCCCGGGCAAAGTCCTGGACGTCCTCCGGTGTGACGTCGGCATCCGGGTGGAGGATGACGAACGCCGCCACCGCTTCCCCGAACACTTCGTCCGGCGCTCCGACCACCTGGACGTCCTTGACGCCGGGCATCTTGTAGAAAAACTCCTCGAGTTCCCTCGGATAAACGTTTTCGCCGCCCCGGATAATCATGTCCTTGAGGCGGCCGGTCACCCGGTAGTAGCCGTTATCGTCGACAGTGCCGAGATCCCCGGAGTGGCAGAAGCCGTCCGCGTCGATGGTCCGGGCCGTTTCCTCCGGCATATTGTAATAGCCCTTCATGACGTTGTAGCCCCGGCAACAGATTTCTCCCTGTTCCCCGATGCCGACCTCCTCGTTCGTCTCCGGGTTGACCAGCTTGACATCGCAGTGCGGCATCTTCTTGCCGATGGTGGAGGTTTTCATCTCGATACTGTCGTCCACCGAGGTCATGGTGATGGCCGGGCTGCACTCGGTGAGGCCGTAGGTGATGGTGATTTCCCGCATGTTCATAAGGGTCATGGCCCGTTCCATCACGTCCACCGGACAGTTGGAGCCGGCCATGATGCCGGTTCTGAGGCTCGACAGGTCGAACTTGTCGAACAGGGGATGATTCATTTCCGAGATGAACATGGTCGGCACGCCGTAGAGGGCGGTGGCCTTTTCCTTTTCGACAGCCGAGAGGGCGTCCAGTGGGTCGAACTGCTCGAGGATGACGGCGGTGGCGCCGTGGGTGAAGATGGCCATGATGCCGAGGGTGATGCCGAAGCAGTGGAACAGCGGCACCGGCAGGCAGACCCGGTCGGCGGCGGTCATGGCCTGGCGTTCGCCGATATAGAATCCGTTATTCAGGATGTTCCGGTGGGTAAGCATGACGCCTTTCGGAAACCCGGTGGTTCCGGAGGTGTACTGCATGTTCACCATGTCCCGATTGTTGATGAGCTTCATATTGGCGCGGAGCTTGTCGTCCGGCGTGTGGGCGCCGAGGGAGATGAGTTCGTTGGTCGAATACATGCCCCGGTGCTTTTCCGGGCCCATGTAGATGATGGACTGGAGGCGGGGGAACTTGTCCGTCCGCACCCGGCGGGTGAAGGCGGACGTCTCCCGGATTTCCGGGGCGATTTCGTAGAGAATATCGAGGTACGAATAGTTGCCGCCCTTGTAGCCGTCGACGAGGGCGAGGCCCTTCATGTCGGACTGGCGGACGACGTATTCGAGTTCGCGGCTTTTATAGTAGGTATTGATGGTGACGGGAACGGCGCCGAGTTTGGCGGCGGCGAAAAAGTAGGTGAGCCAGTCCGGAACGTTCCGGGACCAGACGCCGAGGTGATCGCCCCGGTCGATGCCGATTTCAATAAGGCCTTTCGCCAGGTTGTCGACGCGTTCGTTGAAGACCTTGTACGAGAACCTGAGGTCGCGGTCCGGGAAGACGATGAAGTCGCGGTCGGGATCGTTCCTGGCCTGCATTTCCAAAAAATCGCCGATGGTCATTTCGGTGAAAATGGCATCGTCTGACATGGGTGTCTCCTTGTATACCAAAGCCACTTTGACTTTCGAGAAACGTCATTACCAAGCCTGAAGCGCGCATGGAGGTTACAGGTTCAAAAAACCGAATTTCCAGCGCGCTTCAGTATAGTGGTACGGTCGGCGAATTTCACAGGGCCGGGAAACGGCCGGAACGCGTCCGCAGGTTCGGGTTCGTCGGATCGACGAGGTGTTTCGTGAGTTCCTTCGCCACGTGGTCCGGAATCGGGCTCGACTTCTGCGTCCGGTAGTCGAAATGGACCAGCACCGCCTCGCCTTTGGCGCCGAGGACGTCGTTCTGGAACGCCTCCTGGTAGACGGTGAATGACGACCGGCCGAACTTTTTTATGTACGTCCGGATGTCGACGTCGGTGCCCCATTTCATCTGGCTGATATAGTCGACCTGGATGCGGGCGAGGATGAGGGGCCAGGTGTCATAGTCGAGACTCGGGTGGAACAGGCTGAAAATCGGCGTTCGCGCCAGTTCGAACCACACCGGGAGAACGCAGTTGTTGATATGACGAAGGGGATCGGCATCGCCGAAATTCGGGGTAATGGAACAGGTCCAGGGTTCGTGCATGGCTGAGTGGCTTCCTTCAACTGGCGAGACGGTTATTTCAGATTGACGACTTTCCGCTTTCCTTCCTCCACCGACGGCGTCAGGCCAAGGGCGTCGTCGAGGCCGAGCATGGTGATGATTCCGGCCGACTCCTGGCCCGGCAGCACGGTGTGGAGCCTGCCGTTCCGCTTCCTGAGGGTGTCCCCGAGGTTTATGATGGCGCCGATGCCGGCACTGGTCAGGGACCCGATTTGCGACAGGTCGAGGACGACGCCGATGATGCCGGCCTCGAGGAGGCTGTTAAATTCGCCTTCGAGGGAGTCGAAATTGTCCTGGGTCATGTCGCCGGTGATACTCGCCACCACCGAGTGGGCGGACACGGAACTGGTTTTAATGGAAAACGCGGCCATGAATTCCTTTTTCGCTTCCTAAAGATGGTGACGGCGGGAAGCCGGCCACCGCACTTGACGAGTTTGTATCGAATGGCTTCGGGCGTGGAGAATTCCCGGCCTGATCAGAGCACCTTGAACGTCACGATGGTGATGTCGTCCCGCATGTCCGCCATGCCCCGGTGCCGGTCGAGATCGGCCATGAGGGTGCCGACGAAATCGTGGCTCGACAAATCCCGGTTCCGCCTGAGGAACTCCCGGAGGCGGCGGTCGGAATACTCCTCCTCCGACGCGTTCATGCACTCGACCACACCGTCCGTGTACAGGAAAACCCGGTCGCCATGGCCGAGTTTGACCCGTTTCTCCCGGATGGACCGTTCGAAAATGGCGCCACGGTCGAACCCGAGGGCGATGCCGCCCGGGTTCACGATGTCGACGCTGCCGTCCGCCCGGGCGATAAGCATGGGGGTATGTCCGGCCGAGGCGCAGATCATTGTCCTGTCCATTGGATCGAGGATGACATAGTAGGCGGTGACGAACATCCCTTTCGGAATGTCGACGGAGAGGATGGCGTTGACCCGGCTCAGGGTCTCGGCCGCCGACTCGGCCCCGGGCGCGACAAAGCGGAGAATGGCCCGGGTCGTCGACATGACAAGGGCGGCCGGGATGGATTTCCCCGACGCATCCGCCACCACCAGGCCGACGTGCCTGTCGTCAACCGGCAGGAAGTCGAAATAATCGCCGCCGATTTCCCGGGCCGGCCGGTAGATGGTGTGCATGTCGAGGCCACGGACGCGGGGCGTCTGGAGCAGCAAGAGGTTGTTCTGGATTTCCCGGGCGACGGCGAGGTCGCTTTCAAGCCGGCTCGTCTCACGTTCATTCAGCCGCGCCACCCTGACCCGTTCGGCCATGGAGTTGAAGGCCTGGGCGAGGAGGTCGATTTCGTAGCCGTCACGGCCGGTGGCGCGCCGGGTGAAATCGCCTTCCGCCATGGCCTGCATGTCGGCGGCGAGGCGTCGCATGGGGGCGATGATGCGCCGGGCCGAGTACCAACTGGCCAGGGCGATAAGGATGGCGAGGAGGAGGCCTAGTCCGGCCAGCGACAACATGAAGGCGTTCTGCTCCAGGTTGTGCTGGTGGGTCCGGAGGACGATGACGGACGAACCGAGGAGTATTTCCGGATTGTCAATCGCGTATATCCGCGCCACCGCCCGGACAACCGGTTCCGGAGGGATGGAATTGACATAGTCGACGTAGATGTGGAGGTTGTCGACGATTACCGGGTCGGGGGGGAGCGGCACGCTTTTCAGGGTCAGGTAGTCGAAGCGGAACGAGGCGTTCCGGCTCTGGGCCATGACGGACCCGGACGGGGTAAGGAGGAACGCCGCCACCATTTCCGTCTGCGTCTGGGACGAATTTAAATAACGGTCGTAGGTTTGGAGGATGGTCCGTTCCGCCGCCCGTTCCATGATGGAGGCCGGGGCGTATTCGTCCATCTGGAATCCGGTGGCCTCGACCCACTCTTCCGGGCTGACAAAACCGTGGGTAACGAGCCAGTGATCACCCGCCGGCCATTCGGCCATCTCGAGGTATTCCGGATGATCCTCGAGGAATTTTTGTTGGTGGTAAATAAGGATGCGGCCAAGGATGCCGGTGTTGAAGGCGGTGTAGGTGGCGTCGGAGCGGAGATCGTGCAGTTGCAGCACGTTCAGCCGATCCCGGACCACCAAGGCAAGGATGATGAGCCCGGCAATGGTGGCGGCGAGAACGGGCAGGGCCAGGCGCAGGGCCAGGCCCATGCGGGATTTCGTGTATTTGATACGAATGGACTTCTGGCCGACAAAGGTGTCGGACTTCGGCCGGCCCGGCGGGACACGGGTGGACTGGCCGCTGTCGCGGACCGATTCCGAGT
>JAJBTL010000392.1 GCA_020860865.1 Planctomycetota bacterium
TGCCGGCCATTTTTCCTCGTCTACGACGACGATCCGAAGTTATAGAACAGCTTCTTTTTACCGCGTAAGGCGAAACAAAATCGGGGACACGGCGCGAAGGCCCGTGTCCCCATACTAATGTCATACGCGCGTAGTACCGATGAGGACGGCTACGCCCCCAGCGTTGCGGCGATGTCCGCCTCGGCGGTGCTGATCGGTTTGATGGCGAAGGCGTTCACCAGGGTGTCGAGGACGGGCGGCGTCACGAACAGCGGGAGCGTCGGCCCAAGGTAGATGTTCTTGATACCAAGATGGAGGAGGGTGAGGAGAACTGCCACCGCCTTCTGTTCATACCAACTGAGTATGAGGGACAGCGGCAGATCGTTGACGCCGCAGCCGAGGGCGTCCGCAAGGGCGAGGGCGACCTGGACGGCGGAGTAGGCGTCGTTGCACTGGCCCATGTCGAGGACGCGGGGGAAGCCGGCCACGGTGTCGAGGTCAAGCTTGTTGAATCGGTACTTGCCGCAAGCCAGGGTGAGGATGATGGTGTCCTCCGGGAGCTTTTCCGCGAATTCGGTGTAATAGTTCCGCCCCGGCTTGGCGCCGTCGCAGCCGCCTATGAGGTAGAACCGGCGAATCTTCCCGGCCTTGACCGCGTCCAGGATGGCGCCGGCGGCGCCGATGACCGTGTTCCGGGCGAAGCCGATGGTGATGCGCCTGTCCTCCCCGTCTTCCGGGAAACCTGGTGCCGCGAGGGCGGCGTCGACGAGGGGCTTGAACTGGCCGTTCGGCAGATGGGTCACGCCCGGGTAGGCGACGAGGCCGGTCGTATAGACCCGGCTGATGTACGAGTCTTTCGGCGGAATCAGGCAGTTCGTCGTCAGGATGATGGGTCCGGGGAAGTCGGCGAATTCCGTGCCCTGTTCCTGCCAGGCGCCGCCGTAGTTGCCGGCGAGATGGGGGAACTTCTTGAGGCCCGGGTAGGCGTTGGCCGGCAGCAGTTCGCCGTGGGTGTAGACGTTGATGCCGGTGCCTTCCGTCTGGACAAGAATGTCGTGGAGGTCGGCGAGGTCGTGTCCGGAGACGAGGATGCACTTGCCGCGCTTCGGGGTGATTCTGACCTCGGTCGGTTCCGGATGGCCATACGTTTCCGTGTTGGCCGCGTCGAGGAGCCGCATCGCTTCCAGGTTAAGTTTACCGGCCCGAAGCGCTTCCCCGAGGAGGACGGACATGTCGTCCGGAAGCGTCGCCGCCGTGGCGAGGATGGAGAAGAGGAGGGCGTAGATGTCGTCCTCTTCCCGGCCGAGGCGATGGGCGTGGTCGATATAGGCGGACGCCCCCTTGACGCCGTAGAGGGTGAGGTAGAGGACGCCGGCCTTGTCCTCGCCCAGGCGCCGTTGTTTTCCGGAAATGCCGTATTTCTCGGCCTGGACGGCTATTTCCACCGGGTTCGTCGCCAGGCTGAAATGGGCGGCGGCCGGCAGGTCGACCGAATCCATGCCGGTTGTGGCGCGGACCGAGGCGGCCAGGCGGTCGCGTTCGGCCAGGCCCCGTTCGACCCAGTGGCGCACGGTCTCCGTGTCGAAGTTGACATTGGTGACGGTGGTGAACAGGGCTTCGACGCAGTAGCGTCCGGCTTCCCGGTCCACGACGCCGGCCTTGGCCAGGCGGTCGGCATAGACGGCGACGGCGAGGGCGGCTTCGACCGCCAGGTCCTGCATGTCGGAATTATCAGGCATCTTTCCGCAGACGCCCCGGTGAACGCAGCCGGTCCCCTGGACGGTTTGTTCGCATTGGTAACAAAGCATACTTTCTCCTTGTGAGCGTGTGACAGGCTCTTATTCGTGAGTGTCATGCCCCCATAAAAAACCAACACAGCCCCGACCCGGGCGCCGGCGACGCCGGTGCGGGGAGACAAAAGGTACCCACTGTCCCGGCGGTTACCGGGAGCAACAATCATTAAGGTATTATTCGAGTGCTATGGACGAGGCGCCGTATAAATCAGGAGCAACAGCGCCAGGGCGTTCCGATTGGGCCGCTGCCGTCGGCGAGGCGGTCGATGAGATCGGTGAGGGTCGTGGTGGCGAAATATTCGGTAATCATCCTCTCGAGATCCCGGGTAATGCCGCAGAACTGGCACAGGGCTTCGGGATGACAGACCCGACGGGCGAACAGGCAGCCTCCGGCGTTTATCTCGCCTTCCACCGCCTGGACGATGGTGATGAGGGTAATCTCGTTCGGATCGCCCAAGAGTTTGACGCCGCCGGTCGGGCCGCGGGAACTTTCCAACAGTCCCGCTTCCACCAGGCGCTTCGTCACCTTGTGGAGCGTGTGGCGGCTGGCCTCGAGAGCGCCGGCCAGGTCGCCGACGCTGATCCACGAGTCGTCACCGAGATGCCGCCGCTTCGCCACCTCGAGCATTGAATGAAGCGCCAATGCGCCCATTTCTCCCACATTGAGTATTCCGTGCATACCCTCACTCCTTATTTGATAAACTAGTACTATATTGCTAGTATACAGGTCGAGGCGGCGCCGTGCAAGACGTAATCGCGATTTGTAACAAAAGTTTTTTATAAGCTGTTCGATAACTGCCGTCTCGCCGCCATATACTTCGTCAAAAGCCCCACTCTGCGTGTTTTCTCCCTAACTGCCGGACGAAAGCAAGCCTGCCGGACCTTTTTCCTCGTCTACGACGGCGATACGGCAGTTATCGAACAGCTTGTAGGCAAAGGCGATGCCCCCCGGGAGCTGTCGACCAATCACTCTTGTTTTCAGGAACGCGACATGAGGTTTGATCAATACGCCAAAACGAAAACCCCTGGTTTTCACGTTTGAAAAAAGGACGGGAAACGCCGACGCATTGACAGTTATGGATAGTTAACGCAGCGTTTTTGGAGAGGCGTTAACCGGTTGGTGGTCGCGGCGGAGCGGGCAGGCGGGTTGACCGGCCGGTCCCCCCAAAGTGCGACATCCTCCGGCGGTGGTACGATATTTAATGCCTGTTCCTGGACGAAGGTTTTCGCCTTCCGGAGCGGGCGAAGAGTGAAACTTTTATGTGCGTTTGGAAGTATGCGGCCTGTTTCCCGTCACTATTCGGTTGCAAGGTATCGGGCCGAATGTCCCAGGGGAACGCCGCAATACGGATGACGCGTCAGGAGAAAGCCATGGATTATATGACAACCACAACCACAACGGCGCCCGCCTTTACCGGCATTATCGCCACGCTTGTCGTCGGCCTTATCGTCGGTTTCATCGCCGACAGGATAATGGGTCCGGGCGGCCTCGGGCTGGTGTGGAGCATCGTTCTCGGTCTTATCGGCAGCGTGGTCGGTGGGTTTATCTTTTCGCTTTTCGGGATGGGCGGCTACGGGATTATTGGCCAAATACTCGTCGGCATAGTCGGCGCTTGTATTGTCCTGTTCGCCGCCAGGAAGTTGAAGCACGCGTAACGCCGGCCGACGAGGCCCGGTCTGACTGGTGGAACATTTAATACCAGCCATGCCGCTACGGTCTAGGACGGTGACCGCGCAACCGTCGCCATCAGGCACCCGGCCGCCTTCCAGCCGTCCAATGCCGATGTCATAATGCCGCCGGCATACCCGGACCCTTCCCCGGCCGGGAACAATCCGGAACCGTCCGACGATTCGTATCGCTTGTTCCGTAAAACCCGCACCGGGCTACTGGTGCGGGTTTCTATGCCATACACCCGCACCGTATCCATATGGACATTCCGTAAACGCCTGAGCATCGCCGGCACCGCTTCCGCCAGGGTGGCATGGACCCGGTTCGGTAATAGTTCGCGGAAATCCGCCGCCGCCACCCGGGACACGCTCCCGCCGTCCGGCGCCGGTCCGCGCCGTCCTTGGATAAAGTCCGCCAGCATCGCCGCCGGCACCGCATACGGGCCGCCGTCCAGCCCGGCCCGGAAGGCCCGCTCCTCCCAGCGTCGCTGGAAGGCGATGCCCGCCAGTTCTTCCGGGACGTCGTCCCGCAGGCAGGCGGCGAAATCCTCCGCCGTCACCGGCGTCAGGAACGCGGCATTGCCCCACTCGCCGGCCCGGGCGTGGTAACTCATGCCGTTCACGGCAAGCCGTCCCGGTTCGGAGGCGCAGGGAATGACCAGTCCGCCCGGGCACATGCAGAAGGTGTAACACGACGCCGCACCGTCCGTCGGCGGCCTGGACAGCCGGAACGCTGCCGCGCCGCCCGTTACCGGCCGCACCGGGCCGGAACGTTGCGACCGGTCGATCGCCTCCTGCGGCATTTCGACCCGGACGCCGATGGCGAATGCCTTCGCCTCGAGCCGGACGCCGACGGCGTGGAGCATTTCATAGACGTCCCGGGCCGAGTGGCCGGTGGCGAGGACGACCCGATTGACCGCCAGCGACTCCGCCGTGCGGTCGCCGTCCCGGGTGTCCTGGAGGACCGTTTCCCGGACCTGTCCGTCGGCGAAAACCAGCCGGTCGAGGCGGGTGCGGAACCGGACCGTCCCGCCCCAATCCTCGATTTCCCTGAGGAGATTTTCCACAACGCGGATAAGGACGTCTGACCCGACATGCGGTTCGGCGTCAATGAGGACGGACTCAGGAGCGCCGGCCTGGACCATGGCCTGGAGGAGGGTGCGGAGGCTGTCCCGATCCTTGTGACGGGTGTTCAATTTTCCGTCGGAAAAGAGCCCGGCGCCGCCGGCGCCGTAGAGGACGTTCGAATCGGGCTGAAGAATGCCGCTCCGCCAGAACGACGCCACGATGGACGACCGTTCGGCGGTGGCGTCGCCCCGGTCGATAAGTCCGGGTTTCCGGCCGGCCCGGGCCCGCCGCAACGCGGCGAATAGCCCGGCCGGACCGGCGCCGACCACCAGCGGGCGCGGCCGGCCCGGAAGCGGCGCCGGATCGGTGAGGACGACGGTGTTGTCCGGCGCTATAGTGTCGAAGACGATGTCCAGATCCTTGTTTTTTCGCACCAGCCGCCGCCAGCGGTTCGCCAGGACGACGCGGACGTGGTAGACGAGGACAGCCTTGCCGCGCCGACGCCGGGCGTCGAAGGACCGGCGGATAACCGTGCAGGCTGCGATGTCCTCGACCGGCACGCCGAGTTTACGCGCCACTCGTTCCGGTAGGCGGGACGGGTTTTCCCCGGCCGGCGCCACCAGTTGGCGGATAACGAAGGAGAAGGTCGCGGCGTCATTGGCGCCCGGGTTATCATCCGTCATCGGCCAATCACTCCGTAGTAGCGGAGGGCGTCGATGATGCGGCTGTGGATGGCGGCGCGGTCGGCGATGCGGCCTTCCTCGCCCCGGCAGTCCACCAGGCCGATTTCGCCGGAGCGCTCCCGGGTCAGTTTGACGAATTCGTCCCGCACCCGGTCCTGGAGCGATTCGTCGGCTTCATGGATGTCGGTTTTCCCCTTGAGGTATGCCCGGGCGTCGCCGGTCCGGTTGCCCTGGAGATTTCGTCGGGCGAAGTCCCGGGGCACATCCAGGTAGAGGGTGAGGTCGGGCCGGGGCAGGGCGTTATGGCCGTACTCGAGTTTTTCAATCCAGTCCGCCAGGGCGGCCCGGACGCCGGACCCGGCCGCCCGGGCGCACTGGTAGGCGATGTTCGAGAACAGGTAGCGGTCGGCCAGGACGACGGCGCCGGCGGCGATGGCGTCCTGGAGGTCGATGGCGTATTCCTTCCGGGCGAGGGCGTAGAGGAGCGCCGCCAGTTTCGGATGGACCGCATCCGCCGGGCCGAAGTCGCCCCGGAGATACTCGGCGATGAGTTCGCCATACGGCTGGGCGTCGAGGCGGGGAAAGTGCACCGTCTTGACGTGGAACCCGGCCTTTTTATAAAACGCCTCGAGGAGAACGATCTGGGAGGATTTCCCGGCGCCGTCCGCTCCTTCGAGAACGAGAAACACGCCTCTGTGGGCAGCCATTATGGTACAACTCCTTCGCTATAAAAGTGGCATGACGTCGGGCCGGGGAGGGCGGTTTACGATGCCGTTAGTAAACCGGTCCGCCACGGCGGCGCGATATGGTAATTATGGCAGGTCTGGTTCAAGTTTTCCCGGTCGGGCGCCGATAATATGTATAGAGGAAAAAACCCGCACACAGGAGGGAGTACCATGAAACGGTTAACCTTTCTCGTCAACCAGGGCGAAAACGACTGCTACATGATCCACGGCCTCGACTGGGCGACCTATGCCGAAGGGCGCGACTGGGAAGAACTCACCGAAAGCATCCGCACCCGCATCCAGAACGACTTCACAGCAGAGAGCCGACCGGAATTCCTCGACTTCCGCTTCCCCGACGGGTCGGTCATTTCCCTGGTTGCCTGACCTGGACACGACCGCGCCGACCAGTGCCTCGTCCCTCGACCCGTACTGTCAGAACTCCTTCCGGTGACACTCCCCGTCCCGCCCGGTACGACACCGACCCGAGACGTCACTCCGCCCCGGTGGCGGTGTCTTCCGGAGCCGGCGTCGGCGACCGATCCGACGACTCGTCCGAACCGGCATCCGTCCCTTCACCGAGAACGGTTTCCGGATCGCTGTCCGCTTCCGGCGCGGTTGACGACGGGTCCGTCGTTTCGCTTTCGCCATCGCCAGCGGCATCCGGCTGGACTTCGCCACTCGGACCGACCCGTTCCCCGTCACGCATCTTCAACTCCCCATCCTCGTACACCTCGTCGACGATGAGGTCCCCGTCTTCGTTCCACTCTTTCCAACTGCCGTCCGGCACGCCCATCTTCATCTCGGCCTCGCGGGACTTTTCCCCGTTCGGGTGGTACCAAGTCTGCATCCCGTCCATGGCGTCGTCGCGGAAATTGAACGTCATACTTGGCGTCCCGTCCGGCGCATAGAACTCGCTCCGGCCGTTCCTGACGTCGTCCTGGTAGGTCTCGTCGCCCTGCAACTGGCCGTGTTCGTACCAGGTCTTCATCACGCCCTGGCGCTTCCCCCGGTAAAACGGGATGGACGCCTGAATGGACCCGTTCTCGAAATAGAAATTCACCGCGCCGTCCTGGACGCCGTCGACCCAGGGCGCCTCGATGGCGACGGCACCGTTCGGGAACAGCGACCGTTCGACGCCGTGACGTTCGCCGTTCCGGTAGGGGATTTCCGTCGTGACGCCGTCGTCACCGTAGACATGCTGCAGGCCGTCCAGGTTGCCGTCGTTATACTGGCCTTCCGAGCGGATGGCGCCGGTTTCCGTGAAATGGACGTAGCGGCCGTGACGCCTGCCGTTCCGGTAGCCGTACTCGGACAGGAGCCGGCCGTCCGCCGACCAGTTCCGCCACACGCCCGAGTAGTTCGGATCGGCGTCGATGAGTCCGTCCTCGGCCTGCCGCGCCTGGAAGGCGTAGAGCCGCCAGTGCCATTGCGGATTGCCGAAATAGATAAAACCGACCAGGGCGGCGGCCAGGATGACGACCAGGGCCAGGCCCGGGAGGATACGGGATTTTCGTGGTGTTTCCTTCGTCACTCTCACGCTCCTTTATACCAAAGCTATTTAACTTTCGAGCAATCGTTATCCTAGCCTGAAACGCGCGCGGAGGGTTATGGAATCAATAAGCCGAGTTGTCGGCGCGCTTCAGCATAAAAAGTGCTACCATGTCCATTTTGCGAAGCGTATATTGTACAGAATCCGTTCCGTGAAGCATCGCCGGCGGGCCGTGCCGGCCGGCCGGCCGGTCCCGCACCGGGAACAACGCCGGGCCGACCGGCGAATCGCCCGGCCACGGAGAAGAAGACGTCGCTGGAAATACCAATCAATAGGAGTGTGAATGTCTGAAATACTCGCCACCCGCGTCGGCGGCATCAAACTGGCCAATCCGATAATGCCAGCCTCCGGCACGTTCGGAAGCGGTCGGGAATACGCCGATTTTTACGACATCGGCCGCCTTGGCGCCGTCGTCACCAAATCTGTCACCCTCGGGCCGACTCGGGGCAATCCGCCGCCGCGCGTCGCCGAAACGCCGTCCGGCATGCTGAACGCCATCGGCCTCCAGAACGAGGGCGTGGACTATTTTCTTCGGGAACTGTTGCCGCCCCTCCGGGAGCGGGCCGAGGTGGTTGTCGTCAATGTCGCCGGGAAATGCGAGGCCGATTATATCGGTCTTGTCGAACGGCTGGCGCCGGAAGCGGTGGACGTCCTGGAAATCAACATCTCCTGCCCGAACGTCAAGGAAGGCGGCATCGCCTTCGGGACCGACTGCCTGGTCGCCGGCGATCTTGTTGGAAAACTGCGAAAAGCGGCCGGTACCAAGCCGCTCTGGGTCAAACTGACCCCGAACGTCACCGACATCACCGTCGTCGCCAGGGCGGTGGAACAGGCCGGCGCCGACGCCCTCGTCGTCGCCAATACCTTCCTCGGCATGGCTGTCGATGTCGAACGGCGGCGCCCGATTCTTCGTAACGTCACGGGCGGCCTGTCCGGGCCGGCGGTGCACCCCATGGTCCTCCGCCTCCTCTGGCAGGTGCGGTCGGCAGTGTCCTGCCCCCTGGTCGCCGCCGGCGGCGTCCCCACG
>JAJBTL010000402.1 GCA_020860865.1 Planctomycetota bacterium
ACAGTCCGCAAGCCCGACCTCTCGGTGGTTGCCGCCTACCGTATTGTCACAAAAAACGGCCCTCGCGGCGGATCTCCCGGTGATGTCACCATGGGGAGAATGCAGTTACTGTCCACCGATATCGTGGCGGTTGACGCCGCCTCGTCCCGGCTTTTGGGCGGAACGCCGGATCAAATCGCCCATATCGCCATGGCCCACCAGATGGGCTTCGGCCACATCGACGCGACGCAACTGCGGACCAGGCGCATTGATGTCTAGAGCATTTTAAGAATCTTCGTTAAAGTACGGATTTAGCCGCGCCATCTCCCTTACGCTAGATTCGCCCATACCGCCGGGCGAAAACCAGCTACCGGTCGAGCTCGCGTCTAAATCCTACTTTCACAGAATTTCATAAAATGCTCTAAAATCCGCCGGAAAGACGGACCCACACCATGAATAGTGTACGTCTTCGCCTCCTTCTCATGGCGGCGGTACTCATTCTCTACGCCCTCTCCTACGCTTTCGGTCCGGCAGCCCGGAGCGCCATCCTGTCGTGGCAATTCTCGCCCGGCCTCATGGCGTTAGGGTGGACAATGCTATTCACGGTGGCGATGGTGGTGCTGGCGCTCTTCTTCGGACGGATATACTGTTCCGTCCTCTGTCCTGCCGGGATACTTCAGGAATTCGCGTTTCGCGTTGGCCGAAAATTTCGCCTTGCCAGACTTGCCTTCGCAGCTTCTCCCCGAAGCTGGGTTCTCATGCTGGTTGTGGCCCTGCTGGTATTCGCGGGATTTGCCGGGATCGCCAGCCTGGTGGAACCGGTCGGCTGGTATGGGAGACTCGTCGCGCCGGTGGTGGCGGTGATAAACGACTTTCGTTTCGGCACCGAATACTCGGCGGGATATGTCGGACTGGCCGGCGTCGGTTTCGCCCTGGCTGTCGGAGTTCTTGTCATCGTGCCGCTTTTTCGCGGACGCTGGTTTTGCGACAGACTGTGCCCGATTGGCGCGGCGCTGGGTACCTGTTCGTCTCTGGGTAGGCGCCGCGTCCATATCGCGCCCGAAAAATGCGTCTCCTGCCTCGCCTGCGAAAAGGTCTGTCCGACCCGCTGCATTGACGGAACGGACAAGCGGATTCACGCCGAACGGTGCGTCCTCTGCCAGTCGTGTACGACTACCTGTCCCACCTCCGCCATTCGCTATGGCCATGAATTTTCCACAGAAAGGCGAAGGGTTATCGCCGGCGGTCTCGCCTGGCTGGGGACGGTCATGTTCCTCTCGGCCCGAGCCATGCAACGCGGTCTGACCAGCGTTGCCCGGTGGGTCGGGTCGGTCCTGCCGCCCGGTGCTGTCACTGCCGACAGGTTTTTCCAGAAGTGCATCGGTTGTCAATCCTGCGTCAAGGCCTGTCCGGTCGGCATCATTATGCCTGCGGCGGCGGGAGTGCATCCGGCAATCCGTTTCGTTAGCGGGTACTGCCAGTTCGAATGCACCGCCTGCACGCAGTCCTGCCCGACCGGAGCGCTCACACCGCTTTCCGTGGAGGAAAAGAAGCTGACCCGCATCGCCAGGACCGAATTCTCGTTATACAACTGCGTCGTCATCACCCAGAAAACGGCATGCGGCGCCTGCGCCGAGGTCTGCCCGGTACACGCCTTGACCATGGTGGAAAGCCTGGGAGCCGGGCCGCCAGAGCCGGAGTTCAACCCCGACGTCTGCATCGGCTGCGGCGCCTGTAAGTATGTGTGCCCGGCCCGGCCGCTGGCATTTACAATTACCGGCCTTGCGGTACACGAACGCGCCACCCCTCCGGAAACCGGTCGATCGGGCGATGAAGATGGACCGGTGGATTCGGGCGGCGCGCTGGATTTTCCCTTTTAGCGTTTTTCATAGCGATAGGTCTTGAACTTCGCCTTATGGTATTCCTGGAATAAACCGAAAAGTATAGGAAAGGTTCACATTCATTTCACGCCTGTGGACTAGCCGTCCGTCCGCATTCATTCCCGTAATCCGATTTTGCGTTGTCAGGCCGGGCACGTTCGCGAGAGCGTGCCCGCCGCATTGACATAGACAACGGGTGAGCAAAGAATGGGAGGACCGGCCATGCCGATGCCGAAACCGAAAAAGAACGAGGAAAAGCAGGATTTTGTCTCGCGCTGTATTGCCGACGTGACCCGGAAGGACAAGGATAAATTCCCGACGGTGGAACAACGGGCGGCGATTTGCTATTCCGAATGGGGCGAGACGCCGAATGAAAAAGAACAAGCCATGGCCAAAAAAAAAGCGGTCGAGTACAAAGTCGTCCAAGTCCAAATAGGTACGCGTGTAAAAACATCGAGGGGGAAAAGTCGATAGGAGTACCTCATGCCCGAGTATATCTACAAAACCAACAAGGAACCGGTCAAATGCGTTAATTGCGGCAATACCGAATTCATCCGCCAACAACCGGTGAACGGAATGGTTCCCTACGAATGCCGGCGTTGCCATTTCGTATCCATCTTCGGCGGCGACTTCGCGCCGGAAGAAAAAGCGGCAAAATAAGCGTTATTTCAGGCAAAGGAGCGAATTGCCCGCAGTCAATTGTACCGGGTGCCGCCACCGGCGGAAAAATCGGATAGTGGATGCGAGGACAGGGCATGTTAACGACAGTAACGGATGAGAGTGTTTGTTAACGGTTGGCTTTGCCGCCGTTTGATAAATGATACCCGCATCCATCCAAGGAGAGTCATCATGTCCGTTTTTTCACGAGTCAAGCGTCCCCTTCTTCTCGCCCTTTTCATCACCGTCGCCGCCGTCGGCCCGGCCAAGGCGGTCGGGTTCTACACCGGCGCCACCATGCCGGTCGCTGAGTGCACTTGCGCCGTCTGCAGCGTTCCGACCTGCACCGTGGACGCCTGCGCCACCGTCGAACCCGCCACCACCTGCGGCCCGGTCTGCAACAACATCGGTATCGCCCGCACCAACCTCCCCGGCTGGTACAGTAACGATTACGATTACAGCATCACCTCCCAGCAGGACCTCGGCATCACCTACCTGATCCCTACCGGGAACGGCTTCATGGAAACGAACCGTATTCCCCTGACAAACCCGGTCGACCAGTACTACGCCACCCATAAAGTCATCAACGGCGAAGTGGTCGACATCACTAACATGGACAACCGTGGTTCTCTCGCGGTGAGGTAATGAGTTCTGGAAATCGTTAGCCTAAAAAATGAGAAGGCAGGCCTATTTCGGTCTGCCTTTCCATTTTGTACGTGTTACCACTTATTCGGATTTCCTGTATCGACACTTGGACGTGGAAATCTTTAAAACTCTTTCAGCACACTGGAGCTGTCTATATGGTTCGGTTTGCCATTCATCCATGCTTCTTTAACAGAGGAACGAAGAGTCAGGCTCGCACCCCATAAAAGACGGAAGGTACGCTGGTACGAGAAATTTGAAAAACTCGGTCTCACCTCCTTTGGGAACACGGCGTTTGCTCCCGATGTCAGCCATATAAGCGCATCGGTGTTCCCGTTGACGAATTTTAGACTCGTCAGCCCATACCCTTCGACATGGCTGCCATTGCTAATGTAAATTGGGGCATTTGCGGAACTTCCCTCGAAATCCAGGTCGCCATTCAGGAAATACGTGAGGCTACTACTACCACTATGTAAATGATAAGAGGGGATGGCGCTATCGGCATGGATGCGAATACGTACGTTACTCGTACGAAGCGTCTTCGAGCCGATTTGCGATTGCCATATAAATGCTCCGTATTCGTGTGAACCGGTGCGCAGGTACTCCACGGTGCAATTTTGCAGCGAAAAGGTAGTAGTGATGTGACCCGGGTCCACAGCCGATGGTACTTGAATCGTGGTGGCATCCACACCGGCACCGCCTATTTCCAGAACGTCGAAGCTCGTACCCGAGTTGTAGGAACCGGTAATGATGGTGGATTCGAACTTTCCCGGACCGACGTCGATATAGGCGCGGGTGATTCTCCCACGGTATCGTGCATGCATCGCGTCTATTGCCTGTTGAACAGTACCGAATGGCGTCGCTTCGGTTAGGCCGTCGTTACCGGCCTGTCCTCCCGTGCGCACGTACAAAATCAGGCTGGTATAGACCATGCCGCCCGAGTCCAACCGAGCTTTATCCATTGCCGACATGAGGCCGTCCGTGGTCACGGTGGCAATGGATGTATCGGCTTTACTGGCCGCGAGATCATAGGTTGCCTTGACCGAGGAAGCCGTTGCGGCCAGGCTGGTGCTGACATTATCCGTTTCATCGCACAATTGCACCACGCCCTTTTCCGTCGTCGAGGCATCCGAGACGGTCAGCGTTCGGTCGGCTGAAAGGTCGCCTCCACCATGGAGTGGAGCCGCGGTTGCGATGGTGCGGGTTTCGGGACGTACGATGTCAACGCGGATTCATGGTCGGCAACTGTGACATAGTCCTGGTCTTTCACCCACTTTGTCGTCGCAATCGCGTCGCTGTTATCCGTGCCGGCCGGGGAAGGGGCGGTGGGGACACCGGTGAATGCCGGGGACTCAACCGGCGCCTTGGTCGCCAGTGACGCGTCAAGACCGGTCACATCCGACATCGGGTGCGTATGGACGGCGTCCGCCTTGCCCGCCGCGAAGGTGAACACCGTTTTGACCGCTTTCGCTGTCGCGGCGACAGTCTCACTTTCGCTGTCGGTCGCGCTGGAAAGTTGAACCGCGCCTTTTCGCGAAGTGGACGCGTCCTCAATCCCCAGCGTCCGATCGGCACCGAGGTCGCCACCGCCAAACAGCGGGTCTTCCGTGTTGATGGAACGAGACTGCTGGACGTATTCACTGAGATCGACATGGTCACTCGGGAAAAACGCCAGCCCCCGCTCCATGTCCACCATAAGGAGAACGACCGCGCCGGCCGCGAACTTCTTTTCCTTCGCTTCTTCCATGTCGGAAGTCTTGAAGGCAAAGGTACGCCCTTTCATTTTCAGCGTGCTTCCCCTCCGGAAATCGGCGGGCGCCGTGAACCGCACGGTAAATAGCGGCGGAAGAGCGCACGGCAACGAAAGCAGCGTAAAGATGCTATTTTCGTAGCTGCAATCGGCATCGTGGATCTGCTTGCCGCTTTCGGTTTTTTGGCAAAGCGGTTCATGAAGTTCGTTCGTGTTTCGCATTGCATAATCAAGAATAGTCTTCGACATTACCACTCCTTTTTTAGAAAAGTACGATGCGCAGTCCGGCCGGAAACTGCCCGCGTATCGTACTTCCGTTCACGCGCAGGAATCTAAAAAAGGAAAAATTGAGATGATGTTTTCAACGTTGTCCGCGATTTTCAGAAATTGTGACAACCTTGTATTTCCGCATGGTGTGACGTGGAATGTACTGCTATAAAAAAGCGGAAGAGAGGTCAATCGACCACTCTTCCGCTTCATCGGAATATGTTATTTTATTACAAATGTCCTGCCGGACAGGCAGTCGGGCGTTAAAACGGTTCTACCGAGATAGTCACCAGGATGGCTTACCCGGCGTCCGGCGCGTCCGGTTTTGTTTCCTTCTTTTTTCTGGGCGTTCGTTTTTTCTTCGGCGTGGCCGACGGCTCTCCGGTCGCGTCGCCGCTTTGTTCTAGGGCGGCGCGTTTTTCCGCCTTTTTCTTTCGGCCTTCGGCGGCGCGTTGTTTGCCGGTTTTCGGGAACCGGCTCCGGCGCGGCGTTTTGCCGCCTTCGTAGGAGATGGGCGCCTTCAGTTCGATAAGGCGGTCGCGGAGGCGGGCGGCGTCTTCGTAGCGCATTTCGCCGGCGGCCTGTTCCATCTCGATTTGGAGGAGGCGGATTTCCTCTTCCGGCGTAATGCCGCCGGTCTTGACCGTTCCGCCAAGGGCAGGGACATAGACGGAACCTTCGTCGCTGGAACTGAAAAATTCTTCGAGGCCGGTCTCAAGGGATCGTGATACCGTCGTCGGCGTGATGCCGTGTTTTTCATTGAAGGCAATCTGCGTTTCCCGGCGCCGGGACGTTTCGTCCATCGTCTTCCGCATGGCGTCGGTGATGCGGTCGGCGTAGAGGATGACGCGGCCCTCCGTGTTCCGGGCGCAGCGGCCGATTATCTGGATAAGGCTGGTGGCGTTCCTGAGGAAGCCTTCCTTGTCCGCGTCCAGGATAACGACGAGAGCCACCTCCGGGAGGTCGAGGCCTTCACGAAGGAGGTTCACGCCGATAAGGGCGTCGTAGGCGCCGGTTCGGAGGTCACGAAGAATTTCCACCCGGTCCAATGTGTGGACATCGGAGTGGAGGTAGGTCGTTTTTAGACCGTGCTCCCGGCAATACGTGTCGAGGTCTTCGGCCAGCCGTTTCGTCAGGGTCGTAATGAGGGCGCGTTCGCCGCGCTCGGCCCGGGCCTTGACCTCTTCCATGATGTCCGGCACCTGGCCCTTGGTCGGGCGGACCTCGACCGGCGGGTCGATAAGGCCGGTCGGGCGGACGAGGAGTTCGACCGGTTCGCCGGACTGTTCCAGTTCATACACCGCCGGCGTCGCCGAGACGTAGACAATCTGCGGGCGGATTTCCTGAAATTCGTCCCACTTCAGCGGGCGGTTGTCCAACGCCGACGGCAGGCGGAAGCCGTGTTCGACAAGCACCTTTTTCCGCGCCTGGTCGCCGTTGTACATGCCCCTGACCTGCGGCAGGGTGGCGTGGGACTCGTCGACGATGAGGAGCCAGTCCTTGTCCGGGAAATAGTCGAACAGGCAGGCCGGACGTTCGCCGGGAGCGCGGCCGTCGAAGTGACGGGAATAGTTTTCGATGCCCTTGCAGTAGCCGATTTCCTCGATCATTTCGAGATCATACTTGGTCCGGCTCTCGAGGCGCTGGGCTTCGAGGAGGCGGCCTTTCGACTTGAAGACGGACAACTGCTCCTCCAATTCCGCCGTGATGCCTTCCACCGCCCGGGCCGACGCCTCCTCGGACAGGACGAAGTGGGTCGCCGGGAAAATGGCCCGGTGGTTGTAGCGCATGAGGACTTCGCCGGTTAGCGGGTCGAACTCGTTAATCTCCTCCACCGTTTCCCCGAACATTTCGACGCGGATGGCAGTCTGCATATAGGCTGGCCAGACGTCGATGGCGTCGCCACGGACGCGGAAGGTGCCGCGCTGGAAGTCGAAGTCGTTCCGCTGGTACTCCATCCGGACCAGGCGGGTGAGGAACTCGCGGCGGTCGACATCATCGCCGAGTTGCAGGGTGAGGGCGATTTCCTGGTACTCCTGCGGCCGGCCGAGGCCGTAGATGCACGAGACAGAGGCGACGACGATGACGTCCCTCCGGGTTAGGAGGGCGGAGGTGGCGGAGAGCCGGAGCCGTTCCAGATCGTCATTGATGGACGCGTCTTTTTCAATATAGGCGTCGGTCTGCGGTATATATGCTTCGGGCTGGTAGTAGTCGTAGTAGGAGACGAAGTACTCGACAGCGTTCTTCGGGAAGAACTGGCGAAATTCCGAATACAACTGCGCCGTCAGCGTCTTGTTGTGGGACAGGATAAGGGTCGGCTTCTCGGTCCGGGCGATGACGTTCGCCATGACGAAGGTCTTGCCGGAGCCGGTGACGCCGAGAAGGGTCTGGCTCGGCTTGCCGTCGAGAACGCCTTTCGTGAGGCGGTCGATGGCATCCGGCTGTTGGCCGGCCGGCGCGAAGTCCGAGTTAAGGGTAAAAAGTGACATGCGGCTTCACTTTCATGCAGGAGGATACTGTCCCGTCGAGCATTCCACACGCTCTCGCTGTCCAAGGTCATACAAAACCAAATGCCGCCTTGATCAAGGCGACCACTCCGGTGAAGCCACCGGCTGGATTGATGACAGCGGCCGATTATGAATCCGACCGCGCTCGAACAGTCGTTTCGGGAGGACGGGAATCCGTCATTGCATCCTGTCAAGAATTGCCGCCACCACCTCGTCCGGACGCATGTCGCTCGGGTCGAGATAATGGATGCCGTTCCAGGCCAACGCCCGGTCGCGGGCTTCCTTCATCGGGCCGACTTGGTAGTCGGAGGCGTCCCGCATGTTGATGTCGGCGAGGATGTCCCCGAGGTCGACGTCCCGGCCGGCGGCAAGCATTTCGGCGTGGCGTCGGCCGGCCCGCGCTTCCGGGCTGGCGGTGAGGAAAAACTTCCACCGGGCCGCCGGCAACACCACCGTCGTGATGTCCCGGCCCTCCATGACTACCGGCCGGGACCGGCACATCTCCTGCTGCCGCCGGACCATCTGGTCCCGGATGGCCGGGACGCGGGCGGCGAATTTAACATTTTGGGACACTTCCGGGCTCCGGATTTCCCGGGACACGTCTTCGCCGTCCAGAAGGATGCGGGTACCGGTGGCGTCGAAGGCGATGTCGGAACTTTCCGCCACCCGGAGCATGGCATCCGGGTCGTCAAGGGTGACGCGTTGGCGGAGTGCCGTTAGGGCGACGGCCCGGTGCAGGGCGGCGGTGTCGGCGGAGCGGAATCCCCGGGCGGCGGCGATGCGTTTCGCGACGCGTGAT
>JAJBTL010000269.1 GCA_020860865.1 Planctomycetota bacterium
CGACCACCGCCGGGCGCCCGGCCGGGGCAATCCCCCGGCCGCGGATGAGGAAGGGCGCAGCGTCCGGGGCGGCCGGGCCAACGCCAAGGCTGGCGAGGTATTCCGTGACTTGGCGGTTATGGACGAGGCTGCCGTCGGACCGGAGGTGGCCGTGGCGTTTGGCCGCTTCCGTCGCCAGGCCGACCGCCCGTCGCACCCCGGCGCAAAACCCGAGATGGCGGCCGACAATCACTTCCACCGGCGATCTCCCGGTGGCTTATGCGAGGACGCAAACAGCGGCGGCTGGCGGAAACGCGTCACTGGGCCGCTTCCGCGTTGAAGCGAATGAGGCGATGGACAATGGCGTCCCGGGCGCCGCCGGCTTCCTGGAGTTCGGGTTCGAGTTCGCGGAGAACGTCGTCCAGCGGCAGATTCCGGTTCCTGAGGAAATAGATGCCTTTAAAGAACGCCGCGCCCCGGGCGCCCGGCAGCACCGCCACCACCACCGGCCTGGTGTGATTGGTCGTGAGGTCGAGAAAGTGCTCGGCCGCGTCCACGGTCAGATCGGCCGGGTCGGCCGGAAGGACTTCCGTCTTCAAATGTTCAAACCCGGTGGACCGGTAGCCGGGAAGCGGGGTGAGGAGCACGAGGCCGCCGACTTCCGGTATGGCGCCCAGTTCCTGCTCCAGGTCGTGCCTCGGGTCAAGCCAGTAAACGCCGTCCCCAAGGACTTCAAGGCTGGCATTGGGGAGGAGCTGCGCCGCCCGCACCGGCGGCGTCTCGGCGACGACGAGCGCCCCGGACTCGTCCGGTTGCGATACCGGCGGTTCTTCCGGTTCGGGGACGGTCGGCGCCGCGACCGGTGCCGCCGTGCCGTCGTTCACAGCCGCGTCGGCGGAAGAGGAGGCGGATACGTCGACTGTCACGGCCGCGTCGGTCGGCGGCACAGTTGTACCCGCATCAGTAACGGCTTCGCCGACCGGCGCGGACAGGCTGTCCGTGGCCGAAGCCGGTGCGTCGGTGACGGCCTCGGTCGTTGGCGCAGGCGCGGCTTCTTCCGCCGGCGTCACCGTTTCAACCACGGCGGCGGGAGGTGCGACCGGCACCGGCACCGGAACAACCGCCGTTGTCTCAGGCTCAACCGGCGCAGCCGGAACCGTCGTCGCCGGCGGCGTCACCGCGTCGGACGGCACAATCCCCGAGTCGGCCGTCACCGGCGGACGGAGTTTTTCCGTCGGCACCGTGGTCCGGCCGGGAGCGACGTGGACCCGGTCCAGGGTCGCGGCCGGATCGTGGCTCATTTCCTGATCCGTCTTGGCCGCGGCCGGACGGAGGGGCGGCTCGACCACCCGATCCCGTTCCCGGGTCGGGCGCCGTTCAGTCGCCACCGGCCTGACAGCCGGCCGCGTCCGGTGTTCCGCCGCCACCTGCGGCGGGATATAGACCAGCATGAATATCAGCAGTACCAAGGCCAGAAGATGCGCTGCCAGCCGTGTTTTTGTCCCTATTTTGCTTCGCATCGGTTCTCCTCGAGGCCTCCATCCCCGGAGGCGCGGTTGTCCCATTATACGGAAACGGCCCGGCCTTTGGCAATTCGCATTTCCGCCCGTCCGGGCCGATACTTCATGGCGTCCTGTTGACCGCCCGCCCATCGCCGGGGATAATGCACGGTTTTACAGAACAACGGCGGCGGCGGACCGCGTGCGGACTACACCTCTGCCACCGCCGTCATAAACAATGTCTGGAGACGACAATGCCAGTACGAGCCGCCATCTTCGACCTGGATGGCACGCTTCTCGACACCCTTGACGATCTGGCCGACGCCATGAACGCGGTCCTCCGCCGCCTCGGCTTTCCCGAGCACCCGGTGGACAGCTACCGCTATTTCGTCGGCACCGGCCTTGTCAACCTGGCCAAAAAAGCCGTGCCGGCCGGCACGCCGGAGGACGTCGCCGCCACCGTGCCCGGCCTGTTGAAAGAAGCCTATTCCGCCAACTGGTCGGCCAAGACGCGCCCCTATCCGGGCATCCCGGAACTCCTGGACGAACTCCGCCGCCGGGGCATTCCCCTCGCCATATTGTCGAACAAGCCCGACGCCTTCACCCAGGTCATGGCCAGGCACTACTTCCCCGACGGCACCTTCGCCGCCGTCCGTGGCCTGACCGACGACGTCCCCCGGAAACCGGACCCGGCCGGCGCCCTCATCATTGCCGACCACCTCGGCGTCCGTCCGGACGAATGCCTCTACCTCGGCGATACCGACACGGACATGGCCACCGGCCTCGCCGCCGGCATGGCCACCATCGGCGTGACGTGGGGGTTCCGGCCAGTGGCCGAATTGGTCGGCGCCGGCGCCATGAAGATAATCAACCATCCGTCCGAAATCGTGGCACTCGTGGACAACGAATAACATGGGAGAGGCACAATGAGCATTGTCGGAGAACGCCTGCGGCAAAAACACCGCACCATGGCCTGGCCGGCCGGACCGGCCCCGGCCTTGCCGGACCGCTGGCGCGGCCGCCCCGACATCACCGGCCTCGACCCGGACAAGGCCCGGGGCCTCTGTCCTACGGGCGCCCTCCGCCTCCCGGAGAACGGGACGGAAGCGTGCCTCGATCTCGGCCGTGGTCTGTTCTGCGGCGCCTGCGAACAGGCCGGCGTCGTGTTTACCCGGGAGTTCCGTCTCGCCGCTTTCAGCCGGGACAGCCTTCTCGTCCGCCCGGGAGAAGCCGTTCCGGAACCGCTGCCGGAACGTATCGCCGCGCTCCGCCCGCTGTTCCGCCGGTCCCTGAAGCTCCGCCAGGTATCCGCCGGCGGCTGCAACGCCTGCGAAGCCGACTCCAACGTCCTCACCACCCTGGCGTGGGACATGGGCCGGTTCGGCCTCGCCTTTGTCGCGTCGCCCCGGCACGCCGACGGCATTCTCGTCACCGGGCCGGTGCCGGACAACATGCGCCTCGCCCTGGAAAAAACCCCCCACGCCACGCCGTCCCCGAAGGTGGTCATCGCCACCGGCGCCTGCGCCATATCCGGCGGGATTTATGAAAAGGACGGCCGCCCGCTCCTTGACGGCATCTATCCGGTAGACATGTACATCCCCGGCTGTCCGCCGCATCCGTTGACAATATTGGCCGGACTCCTCACCCTGCTTGGCCGGTTGGACTGACGGATGTGAAAATGTAGCGAAGACGTTCCACGAGAAAAAACGCCCTCCTCGTCGACCGAGCAGGGCGTCTTTATTTTTAGTAAGGTATTGCCACGACGGTTTGTCTCGCAGCACTGAACCAGCGCCGCCCGTCGCGACCACGGTGTATACTACCGGTCCACCCGCGCGCCGCCGCCGCCGACCAGCTTTTCCACTTCCGCCTTGGTCGCCATCGACACGTCGCCTGGCGTGGTCATGGCGAGGGCGCCGTGGGCGGCGCCGTACTCGACCGCCTTGGCCGCGTCCTGGTGCGTCATCATGCCGTAGATGAATCCCGAGGCGAACGAGTCGCCGCCGCCGACCCGGTCGAGAATTTCCAAATCCTTCCGCATCGTCGCTTCGTGGAAATTCCCGTCGTGCCAGCAAATGGCGCCCCAGTCGTTAAAGGTCGCCGTCTTCACTGTCCTGAGCGTGGTCGCCACCGCCTGAAAATTCGGATACGTTTCGACCGCGCGGGCGATCATCTTCTTGAAGCTGTCCACCGGCAGGGCGGTGAGGTTTTCGTCGACACCTTCAATCTCCAGGCCGAGGCTGGCGGTGAAGTCCTCCTCGTTCCCGATCATGATGTCGACGTATTTCGCTATTTCCTGATTGACCGCCCGTGCCCGTTCCTTGCCGCCGTTTTCCTTCCACAGTGACGGCCGGTAATTAAGGTCGTAACTGGTGACGGTGCCGTGTTTCTTCGCGGCCTTGAGGGCGGCGATGACCGTGTCCGGCGTTTTCTCGCCAAGGGCGGCGAAGATGCCGCCGGTGTGGAAATGCCTGACGCCCCGGCGTCCGAACAGGTCGTCCCAATCGATGCAGTCCGGCGTCATCTGCGATGCCGCCGTGTGGCCCCGGTCCGACACGCCCCGGGCGCCCCGGACGCCGTAGCCGCGTTCGGTGAAGTTGAGGCCGTTCCGGGCCGCCTTGCCGATGCCGTCGTAGGGGACCCAGCGAATGAGGCTGGCGTCGACGCCGCCCTGGAGGATGAAGTCTTCCACCAGCCGGCCGATGGGGTTGTCCGCCAGGCTGGTGACGACGGCGGTGCGGAGTCCGAAGCAGCGCCGCAGGCCCCGGGAGACATTGTATTCGCCGCCGCCTTCCCAGACGGTGAAGGAACGGGTGGTGTGGATGCGGCCTTCGCCCGGATCGAGCCTGAGCATGACTTCGCCCAGAGAGGCGGCGTCGTACTGGCAGTCGGCGGCCGGTTTATACTTGATAGCCATGGATGCTCCATATGTGGTGGTGGGTTTTGGAAGACTCGTCTCACTACGGCCCGCACGTCGCCGGCCGTCTATGTCATCGTCTGCGCGAGAAAGTTGACGCGGTTGTGTTCGATATGGTCCTGCATGGCTGTTTTCGCCGAGCGCGGACTCCCCTTCGCGATCGCCTCGACAATCCGCCGGTGCGTCGTGATGGTTTCGTCCCGGAGGGCTCTCCGACTGACATCCACGAACAACGGGATGGCGGTGGAGAGCATTCCGGCAATGCCCGGCGCCGCGATATTTCCCGACGCCTCCGCTATTTTCTTGTGAAGCAGGACATCCGCTTCACTGTGATCGATTTCGGCCGCGTACATGTCCTCGACCCGTTGCGCCAGCCCGCGCATTTCGTCCACCTGAATCTCGGTGCGGTTCTCCGCCGCCAACGCGGCGATGGGCGGTTCAAGCAGGATGCGGATTTCGCAGAGGTCGATGGCGAGGGCGTGTTTATCCCGGTAAAAGCGGAACCCGAGAGGATCGTCCACCAAACCGGTGCTTTCGCTGACATACGTGCCGGACCCGTGCCGCACCTCGAGAACGTTCCGGGAAGCGAGGAGCTTAACCGCTTCCCGAACCGTGCTCCGCCCGACGCCGAGGCGCTCGGCCAGAATATACTCGTTCGGCAGCTTGTGGCCGGGCCGGTAGGAATTGGCGATAATGAGTTCCGTCATCCGGTCGGCGACCCGTTCGGGGAGCGGCTTTTCCGCCGTCTTCACCGTGGTGATGGGGAATTTGTCAACGCCCGGCTGTCGTGCCATGATTCCATATCCAGTCGCCCCGCCCGGGAACGCGTTTCTTCCGGGACAAGGGCGGGTACATTTTCAGAATACCTCTGCCACGGCGTGGCCGCGACTTCACTATAGGTTAATTATAGTATCCAAGACGCCCCTAGGCGACAAGGCTCAACACGAGCGCCCCGGCCGCGCCGGTACAACCGACAATCGTTTCCATAACGGTCCAGGTCTTCAACGTTGTCTTTTCGTCAATCTCGACAAGTGATTTCACGAGCCAGAACCCGGAGTCGTTCACGTGGCTGCAGATGGTCGCGCCGCCGGCGATTGCCGCCACCATCGCCGCTTTGTGGAGTTGGCTAAGGAGGGCAATCTCAGGCATCGCCGCCATGATGCCGGCCGCCATAGTCATCGCCACCGTCGCCGACCCGACGCTGATACGGACCAGCCCGGCGACAAGGAACGCCACAAGGACAAGCGGCAGCGGCGTCGCCGCCACGGTCTCGCCGATGATTTCGCCGAGACCGCTGTCCTGGAGCATATAACGGAGCACGCCGCCGCCGGCGGTCACGAGCATGATGAGCCCCGTCGGCCCGAGGCTGGCCGTCATGACCTTTTCCAGTTCCCGCAGGCTGTAGCCGTGTTTGACGCCGAGGACGTACAGGGCGACAAGTGTGGAAATCGTCAGGGCGATGAACGGCGTCCCGATAAAGCGGAATATCGGCCACAACGGCTCCGTCGCCGGTATGACGGCGGAGACGGTATTCAGGACAATGAGGAACAGGGGAATCAGGATAATCGCGACAACGGTGGTGAACGGCGGCAACTTCGACTCGTCATAGTCCGGCATGTCGGCGATGTTTTTCGGCACCGGCACGTCGAACTTCATGCCGCAGTAACGCCCGAATAAAATGCCGGCCAGGACCATCGCGACAAAGCCGATACAGACGCCGACAATGATGACAAGGCCGAGATCGACTTCAAGGATATTGGCGACAAGGACCGGCCCCGGCGTCGGCGGAATAAACGTGTGCCCGACCGCCAGCCCGGCGAGGAGCGGGATGACGTAGAACATGGACGACTTCCCGGTCTTCTTGGCGATGGTGAAGGCGAGGGGAATGAGGATGATAAGGCCGGCGTCAAAGAACACCGGCGTGGCGATGACGACGCCGGTTATCCCCAGCGCCCAGGCGGCGCGTTTCTCGCCGAATTTCGCCAGGAGCGTCGTGGCTATTCGTTGAGCGCCGCCGGAGATTTCCAAAATCGCCCCGAACATCGACCCGAGGCCAATAAGGAGGGCGATGCCTTCCAGCGTCCGGCTCATGCCCTTGTTGATGGTGGCGATAATCATTTCGCCCGACATGCCGGCGCCGACGCCGATGACGATGGCGCTCAAGATAATCGCCAGGACCGGCTGCAACTTGAATTTCATTATCAGTACGAGCAGTACGATAATGCCGACAATTGCCGAAATGACCAGCCTGGTGGGATCGGCGGCAAACGTTTCCATGCGATCGTCCTTTCGTGACGACGAGCGGTTCGACACCTGCCGTATCCGGTGGCGAGACGGTAGGTATAGAACTGCTTCTAAGGTGACGGCGCCGGACGGCGCTCAAGGTCGGGAATGCTTCGAAACCTGGTTCATCGGTAACCGTCGCGGCGCGACGAAAACCGCATCAGTCCATATACCCGCCGCGCATCGGCGATGTGGCGTTTTCTGAAAACAGCTTGAGAACGCCGGACGCGAACCGCGACGGATGCGGTCGCCAAGCCGCGCGCCGGTCGGAAAGGACTTCCTGAATCGCCTCCTCGCTTTTCGGCACGCCGTCGATGCCGACCAGCCGGAGCACCCTGGCCGGGATGTCGATTTCGACCAGGTCCCCTTCCTCCACAAGGGCTATCGGCCCGCCTTCCGCCGCTTCCGGCGACACATGGCCGATGGCCGGTCCTCGCGATGCCCCGGAGAACCGCCCGTCCGTTATGAGGGCGATGGACTTGGCCAGTTCCGGATCGGACGAAATCGCCTCGGTCGTATAAAACATTTCGGGCATCCCGCTGCCGCGCGGACCTTCGTAGCGGACAACCACCGCGTCTCCCGGCTTGATGTCGTGGCGGAGAATGGCGGCGATGGCATCCTCTTCCGAATCAAACGGCCTCGCCCGAAGGACGGCCTGGTGCATCTCTTTCGGCACGGCGGAATGCTTCACGACCGCTCCGTCCGGCGCCAGGTTGCCGGTGAGGATGGCGATGGTGCCGTCGGCGCCGATAGGCTTGTCGAACGGGCGGAGAATGTCCTCCCGCTTCACCCCGGTCTTGGCGAGACGTTCGGCGGCCTTTTCATAAAAATCGCCGGCGCGGATGTCGTCCAGGTTTTCCCCAAGGGTTTTCCCGGTGACGGTCATGACATCGAGGTGGAGGAGGGAACGTATCTCCTCCATCACCGCCGGCACGCCGCCGGCGTAATAGAAGTACTCCGCCGGCCAGCGCCCGGTCGGCCGAATGTCCAGGATGTAATGGGCATGCTTGTTGATGCGTTCAAAAGTGTCGGCGTCGATAAGAATGCCGAAATCGTGGGCAATGGCCGGGAGGTGAAGAATGGCGTTTGTCGATCCGCTGATGGCGGCATGGACCATGATGGCGTTTTCAAACGACTTTTCCGTGACTATATCCCGAGGCAGGAGGTTCAGTTTGATAAGTTCCATGACCCGCCGTCCCGCTTCTTCGGCGACCCGTAGCAGTTCATCGCCCTGCCCGGGAAGTAACGCCGTCCCCGGTAGCATAAGCCCGAGCGCTTCCGCCATCACCTGCATGGTCCCGGCCGTCCCCATAAACGAACACGCCCCACAGCCGGGACAAGCCTTGTGCTGATCGCAACGGAACGTCTCCGCGTCGATTTCCCCGCGTTTGAACCTGGCGCTGGACGTGCCGATTTGTTCGAGGGTGAACAACCCCGGCCCGGCCGCCATAACTCCTCCGGTCACGACGATGGACGGAATATTAATCCGCCCGACCGCCATCAAATTCGCCGGCAGCCCTTTGTCGCAACTGGCGACAAACACGCCGCCGTCGAACGGCGTGGCGTTGGCATGAATCTCGATAAGATTGGCGATAATATCCCGGGAAGCCAGCGAGTAGTTAATCCCGTCATGTCCCTGCGCCATCCCGTCGCAGATATCGGTGGCGAAGTACCGTGCCGGCGTCCCCCCGGCCTCCCGCACCCCGTCCCGGAC
>JAJBTL010000158.1 GCA_020860865.1 Planctomycetota bacterium
ATACTTCTGAAGCCTGCGCGGTGTGGAATCCCGTTACGAAAATAGCCGCTATGAAAAGGTACGGCAGGTTCCTCATGCATTTCCCCCACTAGTGTGTGTAATATTTCCGATAATTGTTCTGAAAGTGTATTTGAACGGCTGAAGAATACCTGGTTATTCGTCTTCTGTCAAGAAGATAAAGGAGAAAAAGATGAGATATTTTATTATTTTCGATAGAATTATTTGATCTTCATTGATACCTACGAGATGATAAGCAAACGGTATTTCTGTTATTTTATACCCCATATTGGTGAATTATAAAGCTGTTGGCGAGTTTATTGCCGTGTACTGCACAACAATGCCTTGTTGATGGTATGTATTTTGGGTGGATGATGTTACAGAACTTTAAGTAATAAATAAGCCCCTGCTCGAGTATGAACAGGAGCAGTTAATAATGGTTACGTGTTCGCCCGCCGCGAACATGGCCAGCGGGATCACATTGGTTTCAGGTTGTGGTTGAGTCTGTCGGTTATTTTTTCCAGGCGTGATTGTCTTGTCTTTTCCTGCTTCGCGTCGAAGTAGAATCCGGCATAGGTCCGTTGCACCGACGGCGACATGGCGAGGAGGTTGGAGCGGGCCGGTTCTAATCCGTCCAGACGGTTGATGAAATCCTGCACAGCCGCTTCGGGGACGGCGCCCGGACTGGACCGCTCCCAATCACCGCGTTTTTGTGCGGCGTTTATGGCATCCAATCCAGGCGTCGCGACCAGGTTCCGGTCGAGAAGGGACTGTGCCAGTTTCTTGTTTTTGTCGGACCAGTTGCTTTTGGCCGTGCGGCAGGCGAAGTATTTTTTGTACCGGGTCGCGTCCAGGCTCTGCATCTGGCCGTCAATCCAGCCGAAGCAGAGCGCCTCTTCCAAGGCCTCATGGGCCGAAAGGGTGACCGGACCGCCTTTTTTACCAAAAAGGAGCCAGACGCCGCCGCTTGTCTCGCCGTACTGTTCCAGCCAGGCGCGGAAGGCGGCGCGGTCGTGAAATTCCAGGATTTCACTCATGTCGGTCCTTTGATTTCGGATCACGATCGGCTGCCCGCGAGAAGTTCCTCGACATACGGCGCCAGCTTGTTCCGCGTCTCTTCCAGCGCTTGCGGGATGATTTTGACATCGGCGAAGACAGGCATGAAATTGATGTCGCCATCCCAACGCGGGACGATGTGGAGGTGGAGGTGGTCGAGGACCCCTGCCCCGGCGACGCGGCCCTGGTTGATGCCGACATTGAAGCCATGGGGACTAAAGGCGTTTGACAGGGCTTTTTTAGCCAGCGTGGTCAGGCGCCACAGTTCGGCGCCTTCGGCGTCCGTCGCCTCTTCCATGGTGCCGAAATGCCGGGCCGGGGCAATAAGGAGGTGAGCGTTCGAATAGGGAAAGCGGTTCAGCATGATGAAGGCGTCCCGGCCACGGCCGACGACGAGGTTTTCCACCTCGCGGCCGGTTTCGGCGAAGGCGTTGCAGAAAAAACAGCCTTCCTTCTTCTCTTCCTCGATGTTGTTGATATAGGTCATGCGCCACGGGGCCCAGAGTCGTTCCATGCGGTTCCTTTCGGCAATCCGTCGGTCGGCGGACGGTGCCGTCATGGTACGGGGCGACGGGTCTGGTGTCAATTCGGACGCGGCGATTTCGTCGTGCCGGGACCGGGGCGTTGATACGGAGAAGCACGAAGCGGGGACGGCGGCGCAGCCTTGAATACGACGCAGGTGAACACCGCGCAGGCGCGTTATCCCAAGCGCCGCGCCAGTTCAAGGGAATTGTCGCCGAAGCGGTTCCGGACGGTGGAGAGGATGCGGCCAAGCTGGTCGACGTGCTTGTCCTCTTCCGTCGGGAACAGGGTGCCCTGCCGCTCCGGTGGGGCCAGCTTCCACGCTTCGACCACGATGCGGGCCACCCGCACCCGGCGGGTGAAGATGCGCCGCCATAACCGTTCCGCCACCGTCATGAACAGGCCGGCGTCCTGGACGTAGCCGCCCATTTTGCCCTCGGCCGCGTTCGTGACGCCGTCCGCGTAGAGGAGCGCCACCTTTAACCGTGCCGCACCCATGGACCGCGCCCGGAGAGACTCGGCCACCCGGTCGACGAGGCTCCCCAGCACGCCCTCCAGCACCTCGCCGGCCACCAACGCTTCGCCCATATACGCTTCGGCCCTGACTTCCCGGTCTCCCTGGGCGGCGCGGCGGCTCTCCATCGCCGACACCGTGTCCCATTCGTCCGGCGATACGGCGCTCCACAACGCGTCGCCGCAGGCCGGACCGAACTGGCGCCGGAGATCCTCCCGGTTGAACTGGCGCAGTTGGCCGATATTCCGGATATTCAGTTCGAGAAGACGGGCGCGGGTCTTTGCCGATATCCCGTCCACCCAGCCGACCGGCACCCGGGCGAGGAAGGCGTCTTCAGCGCCCGGAGCGACGTGGCAGACCTCGTTGTCGCCGACGAGGCGGCTGGCGAGGAGGCTCCAGGGCCGTTCCACCGCCACCCCAGCCGAGGCGGGAAGGTGGAGGTCGTTCCGGATGTCCGCCTGCACCAGGGCGGCGGCCGCCCGGCTCGGGCCCCAGAGCTTTTCCGTGCCCCGGGTGTCGAGGACGACGCGGTCGTAGCCGGCCGGTTCGACCAGGGGGGTATAGGCGAGGGCGTGGTTCAGGATCTTCCGCTGGAACTGTTCGTTCAGGTGGCGGTCGGTGACGAAAAACACCGCCTCGGGACAGACCTTCCGCACCGCCGAGACATGCATGTCGGCCTGGACGCCGTGGCGCCGGGCCTGGTCGCACAGGGAGACGATCCGACCGAGCGGTTTCAAGGACGTCGAGACAACCACCGGGGCGGACCGGAGGGCGTCGTTTTCGGCTTTCCGTAAGGACGCTTCGAAATCGGGGATGCGAATCGTCACCAGAGTATCGCTTTTCATCTCTTACTCCATATATTGAACATTTGTTCAGTATATCATTAACGGACGGGTTTGTCAAGGCAAAAAAAAGGTTGAATGGAGCGGCTCCCCCATGGTGGAAGCACGCGCCATTCCCCAATTCAGTGCCGCGTCGGGTGCCGGATAGGCGGTATCAGGCTGTGAGGCAACGATTTAGCGCTACGTGCACTTTCGGTCCGGGCCGGGTGGCAGTGACATGCTGGTCTGGAGAGGAAAGCACAAACAGGGCTAAAAAGTCAACCCGACGCTCCCGCTAAAGGAGTGTGATGAAAACTTCTTTCTTCCTTCGTACTCGTAGTCGACGGCGAATTCGAAGTTCTTATACATGTACCGGAGGCCGGTAGCGACGGAGAAGGCGTGACGGCCACGGTCGGAGGAGAAAATCGGTACGTTGCCGATGTTTTCCAGACCGGCGTAATGGAGATTGCCCTTGGCGCCCCGGGTCTTGAACTCATAGGCGTACCCGAGCGACCCGGTGACGGTCATAAGGGACTTTTCGTCCCCGAACAGGTCGTAGGCGACGGCCAGTTTGACCGGCATGGTGATGGAGGTGTTCCTGACCTTGCCGAGTTCCAGGGTGTTGGCGCTGCCGTTTTCACTGGTGAAGAATTCGCTGTGGCTGTCGCCGTTGGCGGATCGGAACGCCACGCCGAGGGACGGCGACACGGTGAGATAATCACCTATGAGGAAATCGTAGCCGGCGGCCAGGGACCCAGTCCAGATGCCGGTCTGGTAGTCGGCGGAGGCGTTCCCGATGGAACCGGCCAGCTCTTCGTCCCCGTAGCCGACGTCGCCGGACATAAGGAAGCGCCGGTCGTCCAGGCGGTGGTCGGTCCAGGCGTAGCCAAGGGTGCCGCTGAGGAAAAACCCGGTGGCGTGGCTGTAGGTGCCGTAGAGGTTGAAATGATAGGCGTCGAGGGTCGAGGAGTCGCCCAACGACGCAGCGTCCGTAAAGTCGCCGCCGACATAGCTGAAGGCCGCGCCCACGGCGAAGGGGCCGAAGATGTGGTCGCCGCCGACCGTCATGCCGCGTCCGTGATAATTGAAGCCGGTGACGACGCCGTCGTCGCGGCGCTTGTCCCGCATGCCGAGGGCGGTGGCCCAGATGCGGGTGGCCGGGTAGTAGACGCTTTCCCGGGAGCGGTCCGGGCAAAAGCCGTCGTCCAGGATGCAGTCGCCGTAGGCCTGTTCATGGTCGGACCCCATGGCGTCGGCGATGAGGACCTGCATACGGCGGAGATAGGCGTTCCGGTCGTCGAGGCTGGCCATGACGTGGCGGGTGATGGACAAGGCCGCTTCCGACATGTTGGCGGCCTGGGAGCCGTTGTAATAACGGAGGGCATCGATGCCGATGCCGGACAGGTCCGGGTCGGAGAGATTGTAAAGGACGCCGGCATTAAAGAGGCCGGCCGGGGACAGGGTGTCCCGCTCGTCCCCGAGGTACATGCGGGTGCCGGCGATGATGGCGTTGGCGAATTCCCCGGAGATGACGGTGCGGGCCTGGTTGTTGAGGCGTTGGTCCCATTGTTCGTAGAGGGCGGCAAGGACTTCATCCTGGTCTATGAAGGTGAAGTTACCTATAAACATGCCCTGGGTGCCGTTGATGTTATCGAGGAAGATGTCGTATCTGAACACGGTGCTCCTGACCGTGGACGCGAACGAGTTCGGATTCACGATTGTCCCGGTGTTTTCGACCTCGAGGATGTTTATGCTTTCTGCCGGGTCGGACTGGAGCCTCTGGAGAAGGGCACTGGAGATGGAGACCTTCGAGTTTTGGTCGACAGACAGGTTCCCGGTTATGGTGACCTTGTTGACGTTGCCGTCGGCATCTATGCCGGCCCGGTAGATAAAGTCGTCCCGGTTCCGGCCGACGCTGAAGGCGCCGAGGTGGAGGTTGCCGTCGATTCGCAGTTCACCGTCACCAGCGTCGAGGCTGGCGTTACTGCCGACGGAAAGGGTCTGTCTGTTCATGTTGATAAAGTTGGTGTCGCCATTGGCGACAATGCCGCCGGCGGTGAAGCGGGCGTCGCTGCCAAGGTCCAACGTGCCCGAGGTCATGTTGACGATGCCGCCGAAGGCGACCGGAGCGCCGCTGCCGACGGCCGGCGTGGCGGTCAGCGTGCCGGACAGGTTGATGATGCCGCCGGACAGGGTTAAGCTGGTGGCCTCGAGGCTGGAAGTGGCGCCGATACTGGTTATGCCGCCGGCCATGACGAGGCTGGCGACTTTTGCGTTCTTGCCGGTGACGGAAAACGTGCCGCCACGGACCTCGACAGCACCGGAGAGGGAACTGTCGCCACCCATGTAGAGAGTGCCGCCGGCCAGGGAAATCGCTTGCGAATTGGTGACCGATACCCCCGAACCGATGGTGACGCTGCCGCCGTTCAGGTTGGCGCCGGCCAGGGTGGCGTTGGCATTGAGGACGAGGGAGCCCTGCTCCACCGTGGTGGTTCCGGTGATGGTAAAGCCTTTTCCGTTGTGGATGACCGAGGCGTTCGCGCCGTCGATAATCAACCGGCTGGCGGTGAGCGTCCCCGAGTTATCAATGGCTGCGTAGTCCCCGTCCAGGGAAAGAGTACCGGCTTGGAGGGCGCCGTCGGCACCGATGGTGATACCGGAGTACTGGCCTATTTTTGTGCTGGCGCCGACGACCTGGACGGTGCCGTCGGTTATGGTGAGTTCGGCCCGCGTCGAATTCCGCGTCCCTTCCAGTGCCATGCCGAGAAATTGCAGGGTGCCGGATTTGGTGGTAATGACCTGGCTGTTCCTGTTTGTCGCGGTGATGTTCAGCTTGCCCACGTCCCAGTAACTGGTGTCGTCGTACTCGACCGGGACGATGGCGTCGGTGACGTTGACCTTCTGGGACGGCGGATCCCAATCCCTCTCAACAATGACGGTGGTGTCGGTCGTGTAGTCGTAGTCACCCGCCCGCGCACCGGTCGCGACCAGGGCAGAGAGCACAGTCAGTATAAAAAGTATCCGGGTACCCGGGTTGCGCATGGCAATTCCCCCACAGACCGCGAAGCAATAGACTATCACCTCTTTCTATCGACATGGTCGGGGGAAAATCTGCTGTGGTTTGGGAACATTCCGGTTACGGTGGATTCGGTGGGAGTGGAGTGGCTTTGTCCAAGGGTACGAAAAACCGGGAAGGCGCTGCCGCCCTCCCGGTTCGCGAGAATATGGTTTGTGTAATTGGAATTACTTCCACTTGCCGGTGTCGAGGATGCCTTCCGACTTGGAGACGATGACGGTGCCGACCATGTCGCCGACGACGTTGGTGCTGGTCCGGCCCATATCGAGGAGGGCGTCGATGCCGAGGATCATGGCGTAGGCGGCGGCGATGGCGGTGCCGGCCTGGACACCCATGCCGATGGAATCCATGACCATGAGGAGCATGATGGCGCCGGCGCCGGGAACGCCGGCCGTGCCGATGGAGGCCAGGGTGGCGGTGATAACAACCGTCATCTGCTGGTCGAAGGTCAGGGGCGAATTGGTGGCGTAGCCGATGAACATGGCGCAGACGCCAAGGTAGATGGCGGTGCCGTCCATATTGATGGTGGCGCCAAGGGGAAGCGAGAACGATCCGATGGACCGGGGCGCGCCCATGTCGTCCTCGGTCACCCGGAGGGTAATCGGCAGCGTGCCGGACGACGACCGGGTGACAAAGGCGGTGATGGCCGGTTCACTGCCTTTTTGGAGGAACTTCACCAGGCTCAGTTTGCAGGCGCCGAGGAAGGCGCCGTAACAGATGATGATGTGGAGGACGAGGCCTATGTAGACGGTCAGCGTCACCCAGAACAGCGGGCCGATGGCGCCCGGTCCCTGTTTCGCGAAGACGCTGGCGATGAGGACGAACACGCCGATGGGGGCGTATTGCATGATGCCGGCGACAATCTTGTACATCGCTTCGGCCGCGGCGGAGAGGACGTCCTCGAGAAGGACGGCCGCCTTGGCGACGGTCTGGTTGCCCGATTCCTTGATGATGGAGAGGGCGATACCGAAGAGGATGGCAAAGAAGATGATCGGGAGGATGTCGCCCTTGGCCAGGGCTTCAATCGGGTTGGTCGGCACGATGTTCAGAAGAACGGTGCCAAGACTCGGCGCGGCGCGGAGCGCCACTTCGGCGGACGGGTCGCCGACGACATTAAAACCGAGACCCGGTTTCACAATGTTCGCGAGGATAAGGCCGATGGCCACGGCGACGGCGCTCGTGATAAGGTAAAAAACAAGGACCTTGATGCCGACCCGGCCAAGTTTGGACGGGGCGATACTGGCGGCGCCGCCGATGAGGGAGAACAGGACCACCGGGACGACGATCATCTTGAGGAGGCGGATGAATATGTCGCCGAAGAAGCTGAAATACTGGACAAACCGGTCGGCGACGGTGACGCCCTCCTGCCCGGTCGAAATCATGCCGAGAATAATGCCGACCACTGCACCCAGGATCAAACCGACGAGAATGCGTACCAGGAGGTTTGTCCTGAAATACCAGGAAAACAACCCTCCGCTTCCTCCGGAATTCGTACTCATATGTTCCCCTTATAAAGAGAAAGAAACAGGAACCGCGTTCACTGCAGAAAATTGTGCCGATGCTGTCAAAGAAGAGTGCCGTACAGTTCTGGATCTGGTGATTGCGGACAAAATCGTGACACCATGCCGAGTGCAGGAAGTACAGCGCGTGAAAGGTATAATACCGTTTGGAGGTGCTGTCAAGAATACAAAAACCGGGGAAGGCTGTCCAGGGCATTTTTATTTACAGTGCATCGACAAACACGTTGGCACGGGTGGAGGAAAATAAACGCGCCCTCGGGACAATCCCGAAGGCGCTTTGTTTTCGTTACCGTTACGGGTTCGGCCCGACGCGTTTATTTCATCTCGAGAAGCAACTGCTTCTTTTTCCGGGACGGGTCCGAAAGGTGGTGGCCGTTCCGGTTTTGGTTTTGCGCCTTGCCCTGGCCTTCGACCAATCGGAAGAGTTGGTCCACCAGGCTGTTCAGGAGCTCGGACTGGCGGTTCAGTTCGTCGGACGAACGGGCGGTGTGTTCGGCGTTGGCGGCGTTGGTCTGGGTGGCCTTGTCCAACTGCGCCACGGCGGTGTTAATCTGGTCGACGCCGAGGGCCCGTTCGTTTGTCGCCGAGGTGATTTCGGAAATCAGCCTGGCAACCATCTCGGAGCCGGATTCAATACTGGTGAAACAGTCGCGTAGCCGTTCGGCAATGGCGGTGCCGTTCCTGACCCGGTCGACGGTGCGGCTGATGAGTTCAGTCGTCTCGTTGGCGGACGATGCGGTGCGCTGGGCCAGGTTCCGGACCTCGTCCGCGACTACGGCAAAGCCCTTCCCGGCTTCGCCGGCGCGGGCCGCCTCCACCGCCGCATTGAGGGCGAGGAGGTTGGTCTGGAAGGCGATGTCCTGAATTGCCT
>JAJBTL010000054.1:0-4909 GCA_020860865.1 Planctomycetota bacterium
TCGGCCGTGTCCCGGGAGGCCCGGGCCAGGAAGGTCGGGTCGAAGCCGCGACGGGTGACGCCCTGCTCGTAGAGGACCTGCATGGTGCTCTGGATGCCGCTGATGCCGCCCCAGGCGCCGAGGATGCCGTGTTCCTTCTCGTCCTTCTCGTCGGCGCGGCACGGCGAATGGTCGGACGCCAGGCTGCCGAGGGTGCCGTCGATGACGTATTCCCACAGGCCGTCCCGGTCCTCGGCGGTGCGGAGGGGCGGGGCGCATTTGAAGATGGAACCATTGGCGATAACGTCTTCTTCCGTGTAGGCGAGGTAGTGGCCGCAGGTTTCCCCGGACACTGGCAGGCCTTCCAGCCGGGCCTGCCGTATGAGCTCGGCGACTTCCGGATGGCTGACGTGGCAGATGTGGACGCGGGCGCCGGTTTCCCGGGCCAGTTCGATAATGGAGCTGGTGGATATGAGTTCAGCCGAGAGCGGCCGGGAGTCGAGGAAGTCGCGCCAGGTGACGTTCCCCTTTTCGGCGGCCTGCTTTTCGGCCCCTTTGATAATGGCATAGTCTTCGCAGTGGAAGCCGCCGAGGCCGTTGAACTCTTCGATGACCTGGAGGGCGTGGCGGACTATGCCCATGTTGATGGACGAATAGTCCGGCGACACCGGGCCGATAAAGGCCTTGAAGGCGACGGCACCGCAGTCGTCCATGCCTGGGAGGTCGGTAACGTTGTCGTCGACGAGACCGCCCCAGAAGGCGTAGTCGACGTGGCTCCGGTTGGCGATGGCCTTTTCCTTGGCGCGGAATCTGGCGGCGTGCGTCAGGGCCGGCTCGTGCTGGAGCGGCATGTCGACAATAGTGGTGACGCCGCCGACGGCGGCGGCGGCCGAACCGTGGGGATAGTCTTCCCGCCAGGTAAAGCCGGGATCGTTCAGGTGGGCGTGGCTGTCGATCATTCCGGGGAAAACGAGCTTTCCGCCGGCGTCTATCGTTTCCTTCGCCTCGATGCCGGTCGCGTCCCCGATGAGGGCAACCTTGCCGTCCTTCACCAGGATGTCGCCCTTATAGACGCTGTCAGGTGAGACAATGCTGCCGTTGGCAATCTTTACATCAAACATGACGTCCTCCCTTCACGGCCGGTACGAAGCCGTGACCTTGGTTTCGACGTTGCACGGGGATTCTCCTAGCGAATCGGGCCGTGCCGCGCCTGGGTTTCGTTGCGGTGATGGAATTTCTTCCGGAATCCGAATGCCAAGAAAACCGGAGAAAACCGTGTAAAAATCCAAACCCGCCCGTACCAACCGAAGACGCGGGAGGGACCGCGCCGTCCGGGAAGCGGCGATTAGGCCGCGTCGGGAAGTTCGTTGTCGAAGATGTTCCGGTCCAGTTCGTTTTCGCTTGCCGCCACGATGACCGCGACCATGACGTCGTCGACGACATTCATGACGGTCCGGATCATGCCGGAGAACCAGTCAACGCCGGCCAGGAGGGCGATGCCTTCCAGGGGGAGCCCGAGGGTCGGGAAGCCGATGGCGAGGGCGACCAACCCGCCGCCCGGAACCACGACCGTCCCGAGGGTCGCCAGAACCGAGACGACGACGACCTGAATCTGCGTTCCAACCGACATCTCGACGTTGAAGAACTGCGCCACCGTCATGCAGGCGATAGCGAGGTACAACGCCAGCCCGTCCGAATTCAATGCCATCCCGAGGGGATTCACCAGCCGCGAGACGCGCGGGCTGATGCCGATGCGCGTTTCCGAATCAGACATCTTTGTCGGCAGGGTAATCGCGGACGAGGTCGTCGTCACGGCGATGACCGCCATCCGGTTCAGCTTCATTGCCAGTTTGATCGGGTTCAAACGGGCGTAGGCGCTTGTCACGAGGAGCACGATGACGAAGGTGATAATCGCCGACACCAGCATGCAAAGGAGGAAGACGGCGAGGGAACGGACCACGGCCAGGCCGATGTAGCCGGTCACCCAGGCGAGGAGGGCGAAAATGCCCACCGGCGCCGCTTTCATGACAATCTTCACCACCTGCAGGATAACAACGTTGAACTGCTTGACAATGCGGATGATGTTCGAGCCGCTGTCCGATTTCGCCAGGAGACTGAGGGCGACGCCGAAGAGGACGGCGAAGACGATGACCTGGATCATCTCGCCCCGCGCCATCGATTCGATGACGTTTCTCGGGAAGAAATTGACCAGAATCTCGGTCCAGGTGGTGTCCGGCGTCTTGTATGTCCCGGCCAGTTCCGCCACCGGGCTGGAGAGGCCGGCGCCGGGCCGGAACACGTCGGCGAGAATAAGGCCGGTGGTGGCGGCCAGGGCTGTCGTCAGCATGAAGAGGACAATCGTCTTCACGCCGAGGCGGCCGAGTTCCTTCGGGTCGAGAGCGCCCACCGCTTCAATAACGGCACCCATGACGAGAAGCACCACGGACATCTGGATCAGGCGAAGAAAGATATCGCCGATAAACTTGATGCCGGCGATGTTCGGCCCGACAAAGTGTCCGACCAACATCCCCGCCACCGTACCTATGGCAATCCACCCCGTCAGTCCCAGTCGCTTCATGGCTCTCTCCTCAATGGAAGACCACACCGCACACGTGAATAGACCACATGTCCCGCCCGGTTGAAAACGCGTTCCGCCGAACAGAGACCCAGTGGGCGCATAAATTCCGGGATGACGCAACCGCGACCGGCCCGCCACTCCGTCTTCACCCGCCCTTCATTGCAGCTGGCTAGAATACGGGTTTGACGGTCCGAACACAAGGTGGAAAGATGCGAAAAACACCGCTAAAAACCAGGCTACACAACGGTTGAACGATGCTTCAACCACGGTGTAGCGCACCCGTCCCGGTAAGGACGGCTGGAACCGGACAACGATACTCAGGTCGCGAAGGCGCCCTTGTTGTCGTAGTTGTTCCGGTGAATGATGTCCGAGACCAGGTAGTCGTAGATGTCGTCGACGATCTCGACGCCATTTTCAATATACGCCTTCTTCCGTTCGGCGCTGCCCTGGCCCGGGTACTTAACCTGCGAAAAGCCCGGCGCCGGCTTGACCGCGTTCAGGTCGGCCATGAGCTGGTTGATGTTCTTCAGGAACACCGCCTTGTCCGTGAAGCGGGCCGGGTCGAGGACTATGTGCATCTGGCCGAGGTTCCGGCCTTCCGTCAGGTCGTTATACATGGACGAGACGTTTTTCCCGAACGGGACGCCAAGGAGCACGCCGGAGAGGACGTCGACCATGAGGGCGAGGGCATAGCCTTTCGGTCCGGCGATGTGGTTCAGGGCCGCGACCTTGAACGGATCGGTGGTCGGGTGGCCGTCCTTGTCGATGGCCCAATCGGCCGGGATCGGTTCGTTTTTCGAACGGGCGTGGAGAATCTTGCCCCAGGCCTGGACAGTGACGGCAAGATCGACAAGAACATGCCGACCGTCTTCGGACGGCGAGGCAAAAGCGATGGTGTGGGTGCCGAAGAACGGCTCGGCCCCGCCGTACGGTGCCGCCATCGGGTCGGACTGGCACATGGAGAGGCCGATGAGGCCGGCGTCGCAGGCCTGTTCGACAAAGTAGGACAAGGCCCCGGAATGGCCCATCCGGCGCATGCCGACGACGGCGATGCCGTTTTCCTTGGCGATTTCGATGGCGTGGTCCATGCCGAGCTTGGCGACGACGTGGCCGGCGGCGTTGTCGCCGTCGAAGATGGCGCTGCACGGACCGGTGCGGTCGAATTTGAACTGCGGGTTCGTGTTGGTGCCGCCCTTGGCGATGCGTTCCGAATAGTATTCGACCCGCATGGCGCCGTGCGAGTGGATTCCCCTCATGTCGGCGTGGACAAGGACGTCGGCGACGATGTCCGCGTGTTCGCGGGTCAGGCCGGCTTTGTGCAGCTTGTCGCTCATCAGTTTATGAAGCTTTTCTTCTGTAACACGCATGGCTATGTCTCCTGTGATAGTCTCTCATTGGTCGGGGGAATCGTGGCTATATGGCGGTGCGTTATGGGATACTCCGGAGCCCGCACAGGGCCGATGCGGCAGTGAATAACACTTCCACTCCCCGCATGATTTCCTCGATGGCGGTAAACTCCGCCGGGTTGTGGCTGAGGCCGTCCCGGCTTGGCACGAATATCATTCCGGCCGCGACGGTCGGCGCCAGGGCGCCGCTGTCGTGCATGGCCCAACTCGGCATCCGGCGCCAGGAATAGCCGAGCTTTTCGGCAGACTGCTGGACGACGGCGACGACTTCCGGGTCCAAGGGGACGCCGGCGGTGCGTTTTGCCGAGCGTTCAATCCCGAGGCCGCGACGCGTTGCGACGGCGTCGACGAGCGCCTCGACCCTGGCCTGGACGCGCCCGAGCGCTTCTGGGTCGGGGTGACGCATGTCGATAGTGAACATGACCTGTTCCGGAATGCAGTTGAAGGCGTTCGGCTGACAGTCGACATGTCCGACCGTGACGACCGCGCCTTCCCCGTCCGGACCCGTCGCCAGCGCTTCGCAGGCGACGACGCACTCGGCGGCGGCGGCCAGGGCGTCCCGGCGACCGGCCATGGCGCTGGCCCCGCTGTGGCCGGACCGGCCGGTCATGGTGACGGTGACGACCGTGTCGGCAGCGACCCGATCGACAACGCCGATTTCGAGGTTGTCGGTGTCCAGGTACGGGCTTTGTTCGATATGCAGTTCAAGGCAGTAGCGGCTGGCCGGAAGGACCGGCGGCGTGCCTTCGCCGGCCTGTTGTCCGGCGATGAATTCCATGGTGGTTGGCCCGGCTATGGCGGCGAAGTCCTCGTGGGACAAGGCGCCGGCAAAGGCCTGGCTGCCCAGGAGCGGGTGGTTGAAGTTCCCCCCTTCCTCCTCGGCGAATGCGACGAAGCGGATAGACCGCTCTGGCACTTCCCCGGACGCGACAAGGCGCCGCAGAAC
>JAJBTL010000054.1:4919-5210 GCA_020860865.1 Planctomycetota bacterium
ACGGCGCCGACACCGCCGACGGCGCCGTCGTACTTGCCGCCGTGGGTGACGCTGTCCAGGTGCGAACCGATGACGAGGGCGCCCAACTCAGCGTCCCGTCCCGGTAAGAGTGCATTGAGGTTCCCGGCCCAATCGGTCCAGCTTTGGAGGCCGAGCGTCCTCAGTTCTTCCCGAATAATGTCCCGGGCCATCGCGTCTTCAGGCGTGTACGAGTGCCTGGTCACGCCGGCGCCGGGCGTCTGGGTGACGGCGGCGAGGCGCTCGAGAAGACTGGCGCCTGCTTCCTGGGTC
>JAJBTL010000054.1:5220-6697 GCA_020860865.1 Planctomycetota bacterium
GGGGTGGCGCTCTCTACCTCTGCCTCATCCTTCGGGGTTCATAGGTTTATTTCCAAAAAAGTGGGGGAGTCGGAGGACCTGCCCCCGACTCCCGACGGAGGCTTAGTACATCAGGTACAGCGTTTTCTTACTTAGTTGACGCCGCAGATGGCCGCGAGGAGCGCCATGCGGAGCGGGATGCTGTAGCCGATCTGCTTGAAGTAGAGCTGGAACTCGGTGTTGTCGATGGCCTGGTCGAACTCGAAGTCGTTCCGGGGCAGCGAGTGCATGATGCCGATGGCGCGGCCGGTCTTCTTCTTCAGGTTCTGGAGGTCTTCGAGGGTGAAGGCGTGGTTGGCGACCTTCTTCATGAAGTCTTCGCGGTTCGGGTCTTCCTTCTTGAGGGACGAACCCGGGAGATAGAGGAGGTCGGCGTTGGCCATGAGGTCGAGGTTGCCGGCCTTGTCGAGGTCGAAGTGTTCTTCGAAGCTGGCGCCCATGGCGGTCAGCTTGTCCCGGACGACGTCCGGGGTCTTCAGTTCCGAGGTGCCGGTGTAGATGATGTGGGCACCCATGCGGGCGGCGCCGAGGGCGAAGGACTGGCCGGAACGGGCGCGGGACAGGTCCGGGGTCGAAATGATGATGCGCATTTCGGAGAGCGGCTTGTCGATGACCCGGTAGGCGGTGTAGACGTCCAGGAGGCCCTGGGTCGGGTGGGTGACGTGGCCGAAACCGCCGGAGATGATCGGGCAGGCGTGGTCGCCAAGGCGTTCCAGGGTGGAGAAGACTTCGTCCAAATCGCCGTGACGGAGAACGAGGACGTCGGCGTACTGCGACAGGACGCGGATGCCGTCGTGGAGGCTTTCGTTCTTGGCCATGGCGGAGTTATGCAGGGGGTCCGTCTCGGTGATGACCCGGCCGCCCATCCTGAGCATCGCCGCTTCGTGGGAGCAGCGGGTGCGGGTGGAGGGCTGGAAGAACAGGGTGTAGAGAATCTTCCCCTTGAGGAGGTCGAGCTGGGTGCGGGAGAAGGGCTCCAGGAGTTCGGCGGCGCGGAAGAGGGCGGCGAGCTGATCGCGGGACCAGTCGTCGAGGAAGATCATGTTCTTCCCCTTCATGCCGGTAGCTTCGAGGGTGTCCTTGATGTTCATGGGCTTAAGGTCGGTGGAAAGAGCCATTGTGTTTGTTCTCCATATAAAAAGACTGAATATTTGGCCGATGTAACAAGTAAAGGTCTAGAGATTACTACCGCTGGAACTTTTCCAGAATGACATCGCGGTGGCAGTCCTTCGAATAGATGTAGGACATGCGGCCGCGGCCGGTGCCGTAGCAGGCCTGCTTGCAGAACGCGCCCATCCACATGAAGTCTTCGGCCTGGACCGGGACCCAGTCGTCGTTCAGGATGTACATGCCCTGGCCTTCGTAGATGTAGGCGCCGTGTTCCTGGACGTGCGTTTCGATGAACGGGTGGCAGCCGCCCGGCAGGAAGGTGAGGATG
>JAJBTL010000054.1:6707-8369 GCA_020860865.1 Planctomycetota bacterium
ACGGCTTCGTCGACAGGGAGGAGGTCGCGGACAAAGACGTTTTCCATCTCGTCGTAGAAGCGTTCCTTGATGTCGTTGGTGTTGCCGAAGACGGCGTGGGGGGTGCGCCCGTCCGGGTGCGGAACATAGATCTGTTTGTAGAGGATATACCGGAGCGGTTTGTCGCCGACGTTCTTGAAGTCGATGCCGACGCCGGCCGGGGAGTAGGCATAGCCGCCCTGGCCGTAGGTTTCGGACTTGCCGTCGACCTTCAGTTGGAGCTTTCCTTCGCCGTCCAGAAAGTAGATAAAGGCTTCGATATTTTCGTCCGCGCCGAACGGGGCAACAGTGCCGCCGCCGGGCTGGGCCGTGCCGACGTACATGACGAAGCTGGCGCCGACCTTCGGCGAGGTGAGGATGGTGGTCTGGCACCCCTGGATGTTCGGGATGACATTGAAGACCCTTCCTTCCGGCGGAATAAGGGAATAGATGCCAGGTTTCGTTATGGCGCGCGTCTTCAGATTGCCATCGGGATACGGCATGATTTTTCTCCTCAAAGAAAAGTAGGTATGACCAGTTAAGTGGTAAGACCACTTACTCTATAAAAAATTTCACCGCGTTTGTCCACAAGACTTTTTATATGTTTGATGATTTTAACTTTTTCTTGGCGGGTACTACGGATATCCCCTTACGAACCGATGGCACCGCATTCGGGCCGATCGCGCCATTCCCCTCTCTCGTAGCGAAGAATTCCTCGCCTACCAGTCCGTTAAAAAAGTCTGGATCGGCGTGATAGACGAGGAAAAAATGCCGGCAGCCTTATTTTTTGCCCGGTAGTATGGGCGGAAAATACGGCGAGAGGCATTTTTGACGAAGTATATCGCGTCGAGACTGACTTTTTTACCGGACTGCTACCGCTTGTCCACCGGGTCCAGGCGGACGCCGGACCGGGTCTCCTCCGCCGACTCCTCCGCGTCCAACCGTTTCGACATCTTCACCACATTGTCCAGATGCCGCTCCATCGCCTGCGACGCCTTGACCGCGTTTCTGTCGCCAATGCGGTTCAGAATGGCTTCGTGGTGGCGGCAGACGGTCTTCCGGTAGTCGCGGCTCTGAAGGAGCTCCCGGTTGAACTCGCTTATTAGCTTCCGCATCGTGTCGACGGTGTTGAAAAGCATAGTGTTGCCGGTCGCTTCGGCGATGGACCGGTGAAAGGAAAAATCCGTCTCGACAAAGGCGTCGACATCGTCCAGGCTGGCCAGGCTCCGTTCGTGGATGGCCTGAAGCTGGTCGAGATCGTCCTGGCCGGCCCGTTCGACCGCCAGGCGGACGGCGGCGGTCTCGACGATTTTCCGCATTTCAATCATGTCTTCCAGCGTGTAGGTGTCGATTATGCGGGAAAACAACGGACTCGACTCCAACGGAAATTCCGCCGACTTGACGTAGATCCCCTCGCCGCAATGCGTTTCCGTAACGCCGACATATTCGAGCACCCGAAGCGCTTCCCTGAGCGGCGGCCGGCTGACGCCGAGCTGTTCCGCCATGTCGCGTTCCGACGGCAGGCGATCGCCCGGCTGGAGCTTGCCGCTCCGGATAAGATCGGTAATCTGGTTGATAACCTGGGAGGCGACGGGGTTTTTGCTGATTCTCTTAAGCATGACGCCGGGCTTTCCTGTTTTGACA
>JAJBTL010000257.1 GCA_020860865.1 Planctomycetota bacterium
TGAAGAAACAGCCGGTACTCATCGGCCTCAGTAACACAAACACGCCGCTCATTCTCGACAAGGAAATGGCGGAGACGATTCTCACATTCGCCAAATACCGCCAGCCCATTATCATCGCCTCCGCCGCCATGTCCGGCACCACCGCCCCCGTCACCATCGCCGGCTCCATCGCCCTTACGAACGCCGAAGTCCTCGCCAGTATCGCCATGGTCCAGATGTATTCGCCCGGCACGCCCGTCCTTTACGGTTCCCAGTCCACCGTTGCCGACATGCGAACAGGCGGCATCGCCATCGGTGCGGCCGAAGGCGCGTTGTGCGCGAAGTACGCGGCAAAATTGGGGAAATTCTACGGCGTTCCGGTCCGTGGCGGCGGCGCCCTCACCGACGCCAAGGCGTTCGATCCGCAAGCGGCGTACGAAGGCATGCTGAATTACTACGCCTGCGCGGACAATAAAATCAACCTCATCCTCCATGCCGCCGGCGTCATGAACGGCTACCTGTCCATGTCGTTCGACAAGGTCATAATGGATTTTGAAATTATCGACTACGTCAACCGCTACCTCAGTGATGTTGTCGTCGACGAGGAAACAATTCCGGAAGACGTCATCCACGAGGTCGGCCACACCGGTCACTATCTCATGGAGGACCACACCCTCGAGTACTGCCGCGTCGATCCGATGGAAACGCACATTTCCGCCCGCGGCGTCCAGACCGATCCGAAAACATTCTACAAGAATATCGATAAACGGATGCAGGAACTGCTGGACAGCTACGTCAAGCCAGCCGTTCCGGAAGACCGCCTGGAGAAGATGAAGGCGATACTTCGGGACAAAGGCATTTCCGAAGAACTCATCGCCAAATGCACCGAATAACAAAAGCTGGTTACGAGCGTGTTTTTTCCAACAATACCCTCGGACCTCCGGTTCGCTACGACAACGGTGTGACGGTAAGAACGCCCTGACAACGATCCTCCGCCCAACGCCGGAGCGTGCCGTTTCCGGAGGTCTTTTTCCATTGTCATTTTCTACATAATTCTATTTCGCCCTCAGTGAGGAGAGTATCGACATGATTAACAGAGCAAGCGTTCGATTTAGAGAGGCGTGGCGCCAGTTCGGTGATATGCGGAAAAAAGCCCTCGACCGGAAAGTGTTTTATCCCGGCGCCATCTGCCTCCTCCTTGTCGTCATTTTCGGCGCCGTTTTTCCGACCCAGATGGAATACGCCCTGAACGAATCCCTGGCCTGGATCATGGACCATTTCAAATGGTTGTACGTCCTGTGCGTCATGGCGATTGTCGGGCTGTTTCTCTGGATTCTTTTCGGTCCGTGCGGCAGCATCCGCTTCGGCGGCAAGAACGCGAAGCCGAGCCTGAAAACCAGCACCTGGTGCACCCTCTCCCTGACCGGCACCATCGCCGTCGGCATCTGCTTCTACGGCGTGTCCGGGCCGGTCAACCTGTTCATGAACCCGCCCGCCTTTCTTGGCGTTGAAGCCGGGACCCGGGAAGCCATCATTCCGACGCTTAAATACTGCTTCCTCCACTACGGCCTGCCGTCCTACTTCATTATTCTCACCGCCGCCCTCGCCATCGCCCTCGTTTATTACAACGGCAACCGCGCCCTCCGTGGCAACTCGGCCCTCTATCCCCTCATTGGCGAGAGGAGCGAAGGGTTTATCGGCACCCTGGTCAATATCGTCATGGTTGTCAGCCTCATCGTCTGCGGCACCAACATGGGTCTGGCCGTCATTCAGTTGAACTCCGGCATCGGTACCGTCGCCGGCATGACGGAAGTGCCGAAATATGAAACGATCATCATCATTATTTACACCGTCGGCACCGTTATTTTCGCCACTTCCGGCGTCCATAAGTTGATGGGAAAACTGAGTAACTTCAATGCCTTCTGCTACGCCGTCATTCTCCTGTTCGTCCTTCTTGTCGGCAATACGAACCGCATACTCAATCTTCTCTTCACCGCCGTCGGTGAGTATGTCGTCGATTTCATCCCCATGGTTTCCTTTGGCGATCCGATCTATGAAACCGGCTGGCAAAGCACCTGGTCAATGTTCTATTATTCCTGGAACATCGTCGTTCCCGGCCTCATGCAGGCGTTTTTCTACGTCAGTATCTGTTACGGCCGCACCCTTCGCCAGTTCGTGTTCGTGAACTGCATCCTGCCGTGCGCCGTTGTCTTTACCTGGTACGCGGCGTTTGGCGGGTCGGCCATGCTCGGCATTGTCGAAGGCAGCAACCTCTGGGAAGTGATGCAGCAATACGGCGACGGCATCGCCACCTTTGCCTTCCTCGACACCCTCCCGTTCGCGGCCATTACAAAATGGGGATTTATCGTCGTCGCGATGATCACCTTCATCACCTTCTCCGACTCCATCGCCTATTCCTTCCCGATGATGTTTATGAAAGACACAGCCGAAGACGCCTCCCTCACCAAGACCCCGAAAGTCCTGAACGCCGCCGTCGCCCTCTTCATGGGCGCGTTGACCGCCGTTCTTCTTTTTGTCGGAGGCTATAACGCCTTGAACGCGGTGATTACGGTGTTCGCCTTCCCCTCGGTGATCCTCACGCTTCTCATGGTAATTTCCGCCATCAAGATGCTTCTCAATCGTAAAAAGTACGACATCACCTATTACGAAAAAGAAGTGGAGGAAGTCCCCGAACCGGTAGTCGCGCAGTAACATTATTGTCCCAAATATTAAGTGAATTTCGTCAGCGCCGTGGCTGTCCGCACGGCGCTGATATTGTTATGGAAGAGAGTTTGACGGGCATTTCGGCATCATGGTTGTAGTGACGGACTTCATGTGGTATAAACTTGGTCTCAACTTTGCCGCCCCAATAGAATATTCGAAAAAAGAAATCGACTGGACACGACGGACTAAAAACTAAGAGTGAAACATTATGTCGAATAACGCCTGGCTTCTTCTCCTACTGATAGGTGCGGCAGCGATTTTAATACGGCTTTGGGTAGGCCAAATGAACCATGCCCGCATACGCAGGTACATTGCCGGCCAAGGCGGAGAGGTATTGAGTATTACCTGGAAGCCGTTCGGTGCCGGCTGGTTCGGCGAGAAGGATTCGGTCATATACGAAATTCGCTATCGGGACCGGGAAGGAAACATCCGTAGCGCCACCTGCAAGACAAGCATGTTTTCCGGAGTGTATTTCACCAACGACGTTGTCGTTTCCCGCACCCGACGTCCCGTAAACCACGAGGAATCTCCGCGATACCGGCCCGCTCCTTCGCCCACGCCAGTGGAGAATATTCCCATGCCGTCACCGGAGGCAATGGATGCCAACGCCCTCTCCTTCGAAAACCGTCGGCTACGCGAAGAAAATCGCCAATTACGCGCGGACGGCGAACGCTTGCGCAGGGAAAACTGGTACCGCCCTCCAACGCCGCCGTCGAAGGGCCTGAGATGTAACTGGTGCGGGAAGGGGGACTCGAACCCCCACGGTTTTCACCACAAGATCCTAAATCTTGCGCGTCTGCCATTCCGCCATTCCCGCTAATATGCAATACCGAAAAAGTGCGGCCGCTATTGTATGCAGGGACCTTTCCCCACGCAATGGGGAACACGTCTTTCCGCACATACTCCCACCGTCCTCCATGCATCCCAACCATAACCGTATTCCCGGCCTCCAGCCAAGGGACCGTGGCACCGTGGCTGACATCAACCAGATATGGATTAACGGATGACGTTAATCCTTTGGTGAGGATGCTCACACTGCCCAGGAGTTCGCCATGTCCCTGTTCACCCAGGAAAACCCAAGCTGTTTGTCGAGACGCAGGACTATGTCGAGGAGTCGGAAAGTAAAGGCGCCCCGCCTGTTCAGATGCTGTCACCGGAAGCTGTCCGGGAAAATTTCATACAATCCCAAATATCCACCGTCGTTCCCATGCCCGATGTCGATTCGCGGGATATCGAACTCGAGGCCGGCCCGACCGGTACCATTTCCGTCCGCATTGTCAGGCCGAAAGGCTCCACCGGCAACCTGCCGGCCGTCCTCTATCTCCACGGCGGCGGCTGGGTGACGGGCGGCAAGGAAACGCATGACCGCCTCATCCGGGAAATCGCCCATGAAGGCGGCGTCGCCGTCGTCTTTCCGGACTACGGGCTGGCGCCGGAACACCCTTACCCGGTCGCCCTCGAACAATGCTACGCCGTTTTCGAAGAAATATGCAGGAGCGCCGATGAACTCGGCATCAACACCGACGGGTTTATCCTGATGGGCGACTCCGCCGGCGGCAACCTCGCCACCGTCATCGCCATGCTGGCCCAGGAACGCGGCGGTCCGCGCGCCCTCGCCCAGATTCTTTTTTATCCCGTTGTCGACACCCAGATGAACACCGATTCCTACAGCACCTTCTCCGACGGTCCACTCCTCACCAAAAAGGCGATGTCGTGGTATTTCGATAATTACATTCCGGACAAAAACCGCCGTGAAGAACGTAACGTCTCGCCCCTCTACGCCCGGGATGAAGATTTGGAACAGTTGCCGCCCACTCTCATCATCACCGCCGAAAACGATCCGCTCCGGGATGAAGCGGAAGAATACGCCCGCCGTCTGGACGAGCTCGGCGTCGAAGTCGCCTGCTTCCGCCTCATCGGCGCCGTCCACGATTTCGCCGTCCTGAATTCCCTCGCCAACACCGCCTCGACCCGTATCGCCATCACTTTGGCGGTCGAAACGATGAAAAAGACGTTCCAGGCCACGTTCCCGATGGGCAACGTCATCACGGACAAGTCGGCCGACCAGTCCCTGAATAAGCCTATTGCCCAACGGTGAGTCGTCCTGCACGACTTTGCGCCGGCCGGCGCCGCCCTGCACTCCAAGCTTTACGCCAGTTGCGTCCGGTACAAGGATGAATACAGGCTGTCCGGCCGGTTCAACAATTCGCGGTGAGTCCCTGTCTCAACGACGGTGCCATCTTTCAGGACGACGATGGCATCGGCGTTGATGACGGTGGAAAGCCGGTGGGCTATGATGAAAACGGTCTTGTTCTTCATCAGGTTTTCTATAGCCCGCTGGACCACCTCTTCCGACTTGGTATCGAGGGCGGAGGTCGCTTCGTCGAGAATGACTATCGGGGAGTCCTTGATAAAGGCCCGGGCAATGGCGACGCGTTGTTTTTGACCGCCCGATAAGAGGACGCCGCGTTCACCTATTTGCGTATCGATACCGTTCGGCAGTGCATAGACAAATTCGTCGAGACAGGCGAGTTGCAGCGCGTTCCGGACGTCGTCGTCATTGGCGTCCTGCTTTCCAAGAACGATATTATCCCTGATGGAGCCGCCAAAGAGGAAATTGTCCTGAAAGACTATGGCAATGAGGTCCCGGAGGCAGCCGAGTTCGATATCCCGAACATCGACGCCATCGATGCGGATAGCGCCTTCGTCGACGTCGTAGAACCGGGGAAGGAGATTGACCAGGGTGGTTTTGCCGCCTCCGGAACTACCGACAAACGCCACGGACTGGCCGACCCCGACCTTCAGGCTGATTCCCTTAAGGACCGGCCGTTCCTTGTCGTAACTGAATGAGACGTTGTCGTAGACGACGCCTTCCTTCATATCCTTCAGGCAAACGGCGTCATCCTTACTGACAATGGCCGGCACCATGTCGAGAATGGCGAGGAGCCGGCCAATGGCCATGAGGGAATTCTGAATCGTCGACAGGTTTGTCCCAAGCCGCTTAATCGGCGTATACAACATGATGAGGGCGGTGATGCAGGCGACGAAATCGCCCGGGGTAATCCGTCCGGATTGGATAAGGTAGCCCTGGAGCCACACCGTCAGGGCGATGCCGACGGCGGTGGCAAAGTGCATGAACATGGACAGGGAACTCGTCCGCTGCACCATTTTGATACTGAGGTGAAAGATATTCTTGAGCGTCCGATCAAGACGGTTACGGGCGTAATCATAGAGATTGTACGAGGTAATGACCCGGTTGCCGCTGTAGGCTTCGTTGTAGTTGGTCGTTACCTGGGCGCCGGACTCCACCGTCTCCTTGATATACTGCTTGAGCCGTTTCCGAACCCGGGACAGCGGCACGACGGTGGTGAGAAGGCAGCCCACCGCCACCACCGCCAATATCCAGGAATAATACAGCATCACGGCAATAAGGATGACGGACGTCACCAGCCGCACCAGGAACTGCCGGATGTTGCCGAGCAGGCCTTCCGAGGCCAGGTCGGCGTCGGTGTTGTAGCGGAGGAGGACATCGCCGGAGGTGGTTTTGTCGAATAATGCCGGATCGGAATGGAGGAGTTTGTCGAACAAGGCCAGTTTGACGTCGTTCCCGATGTGTTTGCCGACCCAGGTGGTGAGGTAATTAGCGGCGAAGGACAGTGAACTCTCCACCAGGGCGAAGGCGATAATGAGGACGGGAAAGAACAACGAGCCGACCCCGGCGTCGCCGTCCCCGAAGACGACGGTGTCGATATACGGTTTAAGAAGGGCGGGAATGACGCCGCCAAGCATGCCGACAACGCCGGTGACGACAAGCGCCATGATGGCGCGGAACCGGTACGGCCGGATAAAGGCGTAAAACCGTTTACAATCATCTATGGGTAGTGAGAACTTTTTCATGGTTTTCCATACTGTTGTCGTCGGCGCGGACAGCCGAGGATAGAGGCTTTACGACGCCGGTTTCATGGTGGAACCGCCGCTTTCGACCTTGTCCACGAACCGGCACATATTTCGGATGTCTTTCATGCTGAATCGGCTGAGAAGTCGCCAATTGGCCAGGCGCACCAGGCCGAATTGCCTCACCGCCCGGCGGATTTGGTCTAAAAGCGCCTCGCCGCCGTTCGGATCGTAGGCTCGGCACAAGGCCGGGATATCCGGGTTGAAGCCGGTTCGTTCCAACGAAAGAAGAAAGAGGAAAACGTCCCGCACCTGAAACAACCGCAAGTGTTTTTCGGGGATGTTTTCTTCAAAGTCAATGAAGTATATGACGCCGTCGTTCACCGTGAGGTTTTTAATCTGGGTTCCGCCGTGGGCGAGGCCGCGATCGTGGAGGTCCTTCAGGGCGACAGCGGCCTGAGGAATCATATTCAGCGCTGTCGGTCCGTTATCGCGGAGATAATTCTCCAACGAAACGCCGACTTCGCGCAAGACAAAATAGGTATCGGTAACATGGAGCACCTCCGGCACGTTGACTCCGTGCGCGCTCACCTTCCGGAGCATGGATACCTCGAACGTGACATTGTCCCCGGTCGGGCGATCCGGCGGCATGAGGAGGATATTTCCAGTCATGGCATAGAGAAGCTTTTGCGCCCACCAGCCAAGGGGGTTCTTGTCAGGGCGACGCTTTTTGACCCATACCCGTTCACCATCAACCATATGGCTGAACACATGGCGGTTGGCCCGGAGGACGGCTTCGGGGATGGCGTAGCGGTTTGATTGAATCATTACCCTGCTGACTCCACGACATAGGAAAACCGGAGGCGGCCAGGCCAAGCCTCCGGCAAGTGTGCACCGGTAAAGCGCACCGGAAAGTTTTCCGGAATTGTACCCGCGAAACCGGTTTGCCGCAAGGGCGAGGCAGAGAAAAACGATTTACCCCGAACTGGTTCGTGGTATACTCGTGGCGAGAGTACGGCCTTGCCGACGCGGCCCTGGTAGGCGCTTTTCCGCCTGTCGGCTCATACCAAAGGAGAACGCACGATGGGTATCTTCGACAGCATTGCCAATAAGGCCTTCGGCCAATTCATCGACGTCATAGAATGGGTCGACGCGACGCGGAACACCCTGGTCTGGAAATTCCCCCGGGAAGACAACGAAATTAAAAACGGCGCCCAACTGATTGTTCGGGAAAGCCAGGCCGCGTTGAACTTACCACCAACAACATCCCGATTCTCACCACGCTGAAAAGCTGGAAGTACGCCTTTAACTCGCCGTTCAAGGCCGACGTCTATTTTGTCAACACCCGCCAGTTCACTGATCAAAAGTGGGGCACGGCCAATCCGATTATGCTCCGGGACCAGGAATTCGGGCCAATCCGGCTCCGCGCCTACGGGAACTACGCGTTCGCCGTCTCCGATCCCGGCAAGTTCATCAAGACCATGGCCGGCACCACCCCGCTCCTCGTGTCGGAAGACGTGTCCGGTCAGCTCCGGAACCTCCTCGTCAGCCGCTTCGCCGACGCCCTTGGCGAAGCGAAAATACCGGCCCTCGACCTTGCCGCCCAGTACACGGAAATGGGCGAACTGCTTCGCGGCATTCTTCAGAAGGATTTCGACGACTACGGCATCACCTTGTCGAAGTTTCTCATCGAAAACATCAGCGTTCCGCCGGCGGTCGAAGAGGCCCTGGACAAGCGGACGCAGATGGGCGTCCTCGGCGAC
>JAJBTL010000438.1 GCA_020860865.1 Planctomycetota bacterium
CCAATGTCCCGAAGACCTACCTGAACCGGAACGGCTGGCTCCGGAGTATCGGCATCGCCGCCGTCTTCGATGTCAGCTTCGGCGCCGAACTGACGGTGAAAAGTTACCTGGAACACGTCAAGGCGAACAACCCCGCGACCGTCATCGCCCAGCCCTGTCCGGCCATTGTCAATTACTGCCAAATCTATAAGCCGGAACTGATACCCTACCTGGCGCCGGCGGACAGCCCGATGCTCCACATCATCCGCATGGTGAAGCGCTTCCGGCCCGAGTTCCGGAACCACCGGGTGGCGGTGATATCGCCGTGCCTGGCCAAGCGCCGCGAATTCGACGAAACCGGCGTCGGCGATTACAATGTCACCTTCACCCGGCTCCGGGAATACCTGGTTGACCGGTCCATCCGGCTTGACCAATTCGAGGCCCGGGACTACGACAACCCGCCGGCCGAGCGGGCTGTGCTGTTTTCGTCGCCCGGCGGGCTGATGCGGACGGCGGAGCGATTTGTTCCGGGAATTTCCAAAAACATCAGGAAAATCGAAGGGCCGCACAGCATTTACCACTACCTGGACCAGTTGCCCGAAATGATCCGGAAGGGCCTCGCGCCGAAAATCATCGACTGCCTGAACTGCGAAAACGGCTGTAACGGCGGCACCGCCGCCCCGGCCCGGGGCAAGCCGGTGGACGAACTCGAGAGCCATATCGAACGCCGGAGCGAAGGCATGCGGGCCCGCTACGCCGAACCGCCGAAAAGGAAGACGCGTCTTCTCCGGAAAAAGCGGGGTGGCGGCCTCAAGGATCTCGAAGCCTACATCGAGGCCCACTGGGAGCCGGGCCTTTACGACCGGCGCTACCGGAACCTGTCCGCCAACGCGCGGGAGATGGTCCTGACCGAGAGCGACCGCCAGACCATCATGACCCGCCTCCGGAAGTCCGGCGACGGCGACATGTACAACTGTTCCGCCTGCGGCTACAACTCGTGCGAGAAGATGATTCACGCCATCCACCAGGGATTCAACCGGCCGGAAAACTGTTTCCATTTCCTTCTCGACAAAACGCTCCTGTCGCAGAAGAATTTTAGCCGTATCGAAGACATCGCCGTCAGTACGACGGCGGCGGTAACAGCCAGCAAGGAGTCCGCCACCGACCTCACCGCCGCCATGAAGTCGATAAACGAGTACGCCGGGAAAATCGGTTCGGTGATGAACAGTATCGAAGCCATCGCCACCCAGACGAACCTCCTCGCCCTGAACGCGGCGGTGGAGGCGGCGAGGGCCGGCGAGGCCGGGAGCGGCTTCGCCATCGTGGCGGACGAAGTGCGGCAACTGGCCATCCGTTGCGGCGACGCCGCCCGTGACACCCGGGCCTTCCTCCAGGGCACGGTGGAAAGCGCCCGGAGCGGCACGGTCCACTCGAACAGGCTCGAGGAAACCATCGTCAAGATGGAGGAGGCGGCGTCGGAGATTAAGGATCTGGCGGACAAGATGAAGGCGTCGGAATAATTATGATGAACTATTTCTTGTTTTATTCGAAGTAAACCGTACCGCGAGTGACATCAGATAGGGTTGCCCGCATCGACCTGCTATGGCCAGGGCTGCCGATGCGGTAGCCACAGCGTTCGATAACGCTATCAGATCGCCTTACCACACATAAAAGTCCTATTTTTCGGACGTGACTCAAGACAATCCTTTTTCCCGTAGCAAAAGACGATGGATTCCGCCGGTAGCGTGCGGAATCCATCGTCTAGTTTTTTATTTTGTCAACGTACCGATGCTGGTTGTGCCGCGCGTTCCATTCCAGTGAGTCGCCCAGCGGCAACCCTTTCCCTACCGCTTGTCGTAAAAATACCGATACCGTAAAAACTCGAACGCCCGCCGCGCCGCTTCCGGACCGGTCGGGTAGGGGAGGCATTCCACCGAGACAAAGCCGTCGTAGCCGACCGCTTCGAGGGTGGCGAAGACGCTGTCGAAGTCGAGGCGATCGTGGCCGGGGTACCAGCGGGTGTTTTCGGCGATGTGGAAATAGCCGAGGAGCGGACCGACTTCCCGGATGGCCTTTTCCGCGCTGTATTCGTCGATGTTCATGTGGAAGGTGTCGAGGTGGATGTAGGTGTTCTTCAGGTTGTGGCCGTCGATGAACTGGACGATTTCCCAGGCGGCGTTCAGGGAATCGAGTTCGTAGCGGTTGATCGCTTCAATGTAGAGGGGGACGCCTTTCGTTCCGGCGTAGGCGTCCACCTCCGCCATGCCTTCGCCCTGCCGGGCCAGCTTCCCGGCCGGGTCGGCGCCGACCTGGCCACGGACCCAACCGACGACGACGCCGGTCCGGAGGGTGGTGGCGGCGTCTATGAACCGTTTCAATCCATCAATGGCCAGGCGGACTTTTTCCGGGTCGTCGTGGCAGAGGGACAGGCCCATACGGACGTTCAGTTGCCCGGAGACGAGGGCGGACACGGCCATGCCTTCCCCGGCGCAGGCGCTTCCGAAGGCGGCGGCGTCGAATTCCCAGATGTTCGGGACATGCACTTCGATGCCTTCGTAGCCGACGGCCCGGGCGTCGGCTACGCAGACCGCCAGGTCGCCCCGGAAGAGGATGGGCGCTTTCGGTCCGGCGTCGGGGGCGGCGGTGACGGCGAGACGCATGCCGGTGCCGTTCGAGAGGGCGCCGGGGAAACGGGATTCTGGAGCCATGGGGTATTTCCTTCTTACGGAGGTCGGTGGGTGAAAGTCGTCCTGGAAAACTATTTTTTACTCTGGATAACGCCGCGCGTCAAAAAAATCGGGGCCCCGGGCCAAACGCCCAAGGCCCCGCGATGAAATGGTTCCATGACGCGTTGCGTTACTGCTTATTTATCCGTCATGCCCTTGTAGGTCAGCATGACCTTGAAGGCGGTCTGCTTTTCCTTTGAGGCGATTTCCAGACCCTTGTGGACGTCTTCGAACGGCAGGTAGTGGCTGTTCAGGGCGTCGAAGTCGTAGTTGTCCTTGATGCGGGACAGGAAGCGGATGGTGCGCTCGAGGAAGTTCTTGGTTCCGCCCGAGCCGACGATGCGGAGGTTGGACCAGATGACCTTGCCGAGTTCCGCCGGGACCTTGCGGCCGATGGAGTGGCCGACAAGACCGACGCGGGCCGAGTGGCCGGCGATGTCGAAGAGGCTGGCGATGCCGATGTCATTGCCGGAGCATTCGACGACGACGGAAGCGCCGCGGCCGTCCGTCACTTCCCGGACCATCTTGGCGATGTCGCCCTTCGTTGGGTCGAGGGCGTAGTTGGCGCCGTACTTCTTGGCGCGTTCGCGGCGGGACTCCAGGGGGTCGACCATGATGATGTTGGCGCCGGAGACGTCGGCGGTGATGGTGGCGGAAATGCCGATGGGGCCGCCGCCGATGATGACGACGTCGTCCGAGGCGTCGACGTAGCCGCCATTGCCCCAGATGCCCCAGTAGCCGACGGAGAAGTTTTCAATCCAGGTGCCCATGAAGTAGGACCAGTCGGACGGGAACTTGTGGGTGAAGTCCCGTTCGAGGATGAGGTATTCGCCCATGGCGCCGGGGGAGTTCGGCATGAAGCCGAGTTCCCGCATGTTGAGGCAGGCCGAGGGCATCTTGCCTTCCTTGCAGTTCTGGCAATAGCCGCAGGGAATGACGCAGTCGCCCGTCACCTTGTCGCCGACGGCGAAGTCCTTGACGTCGGAGCCGAGCTCGACCACCTGGCCGGACCATTCGTGGCCGGGGGTGAACGGCGCGATGTCATACCGGCCTTCGGCGGAGTGGCCTTCGTAGCACTCGACATCGGACTGGCAGATGCCGCAGGCGCCGACCTTGATGAGGAGCTCGTTCGGCTTCAGGGGCGGCAGTTCCGTCTCCTCGATACGCAGATCGTGGGGACCATACATGAAGGCAATTTTGGCTTTCACGGAAAACCTCCTTAGGAAAAGTTTACGCTGGGTGCCCGGCACCCACAAAAGTGTGATGGCGACTCAATTCAAAACCCGGACCAGACCGTGACCGCGTCGCTGCCGGCGTGGTCACGGTCGTGATTCGGGATGCGTGGCAATGGTGGCTCTGGAGTACGGGTATTTACTAAAACAATCGCGCCGGTCTTACCGCTATCATACACCGTAGTGCAGGGTGTAGATGTGGCGGCCGCCGTTCGTCGGGCCCTTGATGACGGCTTCGATGTCTTCGCGGCTTCGCTGGGTGACCTTGTCGATGGGCGGCAGTTCGCCGGCCGGGTACTTGGTGATGATGTCGTTGACGAGCTTTTCCAGGTAGTCGAGGGTCTGTTCGACACCCTTACGGGCCTTGTCGACGCTGGCCTTGGTGGCGTCGCCGATGACGCCTTCCGGGGTGCAGATTACTTCCATGCCGACGGAGCCATAGGCATTATACCACTTGATCGGGCCCGGCGCGGTTTCGGCTGAGTTGTTGATGTGCCCGGGGGGCAGCATCGGCGCCGGCTTGGTGGCGACGGCGTTTTCCTGCTTGCAGAACTCGGGGAACAGGGCGAGGGACCAGGACTGTTCAACTTCGTCGGCGTGAATGAACGGGGTGTCGTATGGTCCGCCCTTGTCCTTTGTTTCGAGTTCCCACTTGGCGCAGTTCCAGAAGTGGGTGTAGAGGATGATGCCGGGGACCTGGAAGGTCTTGCCGAATTTGTGGATGGCCAGCGGAATGACGTAATCCTGGCCGTGACCGTTGACGACGATCATCTTGCGGAAACCGGTGTTCCAGAAACCGGCGAACACGTACATGAGGTAGTCCGCCAGGGTCTCTTCCGGGATGATGATGGTGCCGGGCATGCCGAGGTGGTGGTAGGGGTGGGACCCGTACCAGATCGGCTGGGCGACGGTGCAGCCGGTGGCCTTGGCGACCTGTTCGCACAGGCGGGTGTCGAGGTAGGTGTCTTCGCCATACGGGGCGCTCGGGCCGTGGTTCTCGGTGGAGCCGACGGGGATGAGGAGGACGTCGTTCTTTTTCAGACGTTCGGCCACTTCCAGGTTGTTCATGTTCTGGTAATAGATGCCGTTGGCGGCTTCCATGTTGCCGCCCTTGGCGGGGATTTCCCACTTCGACATGTGATTCTCCTTATAGAGGACTGCGCCGTGCGTGGACAGGCGCATAAAAATTTGACCGTGTTACACCGGCGCACCGACCGGAAAGCGTCGTGCGGGGGCGAAGCGAAATGCACTGGCAACAGCTCTAATGTAATGTGGAACCAGTGGTTAGGGATTGCCCGAAACCTCTTTTTCTCTGTTCGATGTTTGTAGTATATCCCATAAAGTGCACTTGTAAAGAATAATTATAAAAAAATTAAGTATGAATTCTAATATATTGATAAATAACGCTTTGCTGGATTAAAAAAATTAAGTGACGCTTGTTCCGCCGTCACGGCGGTTTCTACTGGCGGAAACGATTCACGAATGGTATACTGTGTAGTCATATCGTCGATATACATGGTTTTCTGATACTTCCACCGACACCCGGATGCAAGGAGCCCATGCATGATTTCACGTACCATATCCCGCTTTACGCGCCTGTCTCTCGTCACCGTCCTCATTTGTATTGCCGTTACGGCGCCGGGATTGACCGGGGAGCGGTCTGTCCGCTACGAAAAATTCGCCGACCTGAACGGAAAGCGCATCGGCGTCCTGAACGGAACGTTTTTTGAATATCTCGTCAATGACACACACCCTTGAACTTACCCAGATGTTCCACTATGAAACAACCGATGGACTCTTCGAAGCCCTCGAAAAGGGTGAAATCGACTGCGTCGTCGATGACGAACCGATAATCCGGTTTTATATCGCCCGTCATCCCAACCGGGGTTTCCGCCTCCTTGAATTGATTGAACAGACCGGTTATGCCATTCCCTTCCGAAAAGAATCCGCCGCCCTTCGCGGGGAGATAGATCGGGAGCTCCGAGCCCTTCTTGATGACGGAACGGTGGACACTATTGTCGAACGCTGGATGGTGGAGGAGACAACGCTCCCGCCGGAACGGCCGGTGATGGGCGGACGCGTCGTCCGGGCCGGAGTCTTTATCGAAGCCGAACCGTTCGGTTTTATCAATGCGGACGGCCAGGTGGCGGGCATTGAAGTGGAAATCCTGACAACCATCGCCAGACGGCTTGGCTATGATCTCCGTATCCAGCCGATGACGTTCGATGCCCTCTTTGACGCCCTTCTCGCCGGCGAAGTCGATATTATCACCGGCTGCATCGCGATGACGGAAGACCGTAAGCAGATGTTCGACTTTTCCCTGCCGTACTACGAGGGCGGGGTGGCGGCGGTGGTGCATGACAAGAAATGACGCGGCAGGCACCGGGACGTTGTGGGAACTGTGCTATGTAAATCAAAGAAAACGCCGGCCACCCGAAGGTTGCCGGCGCTTTTATTTGATGTGGTAACTCTGCGGCATAAACCGCTGAAGACTACCGCTTCAACCCGTTCACCGTCTGGAGCATTTCGTCCGAGGTGGTGATGGATTTCGAATTGAATTCGTAGGCGCGCCGGGCGGCAATCATGTTGACCATTTCCGAAATGGCGTCGACGTTACTCTGTTCAATGACCTGGGAGCGGATGGTGCCGAACTGGTCCTGGCCGGGTTCCCCTTGCTGCGCTTCGCCGGACGATTCGGACTGGACCCAGCGGTTGTTGCCGATGGGTTCGAGGCCGGCCGGGTTCATGAAGGCGAACAGGTTGATTTGTCCCACTTCGGCAAACTCTTCCTCGCCCGGAAGGCGCTGGAAGATGCGGCCTTCCGGGGTAATCTGGACAGCGGTGGCCTCGTTCGAGACGTTGCCGGGTTGAGGGCTCAGAAGGAAGCCGTCGACCGACATGAGGCGGCCTTCGTTGTCGAGGCGGAAGTTGCCGTCACGGGTATAGGCGAAGTTGCCGTCCCCCATGTCGAGGCGGAAGAAGTTCCGGATCTGGTTGGACTGCGGTTCCTCGATCATCATGTCGAACCAGTTGCCCGTTTCGACCACCGCGCCGACCGTCATGACGGGCGTGGTGCCGGCGACCTTGACGCCGAGACCGACCTGGACGCCGACCGGCAGGTTGACCATGCCATCGGTGCCGCCCTGGAGGCCGGAAGCGCGGGAGGTCTGGTACATGAGATCCTGGAAGTTGACAATCTTCTTTTTATAGCCGTTCGTATTGACGTTGGTCAAATCATGGGCGATGTTGTCGATATAGAACTGCATCGCCTTCATGCCGGTGGCGCCGCTCCAGAGCGAACGAATCATCATGGCAGCACTTCCTTTCTGGGAGGGATGGGGGAGTTTTTCGGCCCGTCCCTGTTTAATTCAAAATAGTAAAGTTCTTTACTCAATCGGTCCGCCGCGTCGACGCGGCGTGGGCCTACGCCTGCCTGGCGATACGGCTGACGGCGTTTCCGAGTTGTTCGTCCTGTATGGACAGGAACCGCATGTTCGTTTCATGCGGCTTGCTTCGATCATATGGGTCATTTCCTCAATCGCCGACGTCGACGACATTTCGAGGTACCCGGACATCACGCCGTCCTGGTACGGTTCCATAACCGCGCCGGAGGCGATGAAGTGGTTTTCGCCGGTTTTGACCATGAGGTCCCAATCGGCCGTCCGCATGATGGCGATTTGCCCGAGGATGGCATTCCCTTCCTCGTTCGGCAGGTTGGCGATGATGTTGCCGTCTTCCCGGACGGTGACGATGGCGCCGGGCGGGGTGTCGACGTTGATGGGTTCCCCCTCCGGGCCGAGAACGAGATCGCCCGCCATGTTCCGGAGGATGCCGTTCTGGTCCGGCACGAAATGGCCGTCACGGCTGTAGTAGATGTTGTTCGCCTCGGCGCCTTCCCGACGGAGAGTAAAGAACGAGGTCCGGCCGGAATGCGGTTCGTCGTGAAGCGCCATGTCGAAGACGTTCCCGGTGTGCTGCATCGGGCCCGGGGTAAGGTTCGAGTACGTGGTCTCGTTCCAGGTGCCGCCGCCGGTTTGCATGAGGATTTCGTCCCACTTGTCCAGGCGGCTCGGGTGGAAGATGTTCTCCACCGGCACTTCCTTAAAGATGGACCAGTCCGGCTTGAAGCCGTTCGTGTTGGCGTTCGCGAGGTTGTTCGAAATGGTGGCGTGGCGGTGACTCTGCACCATGGCGCCCATTGTCGACAGATACATCCCGTAAATCATGACTTTGTCCCCCTTCAGTAAAAGTCGTCTTGAGGTAAAGCAACAGCCTTGCCAGCGTTTTCGGAAATGCGTCAAGACTTTTATAAGTCGATTTTCGGAAGAAGTTTAGGATTGTTGAAAGGTTCCGCATCGCTTCCGGGCGGGACGGATCAGGGGAACATCTCCGGCAAATAGTGCCGTCCGGTT
>JAJBTL010000081.1:0-5405 GCA_020860865.1 Planctomycetota bacterium
TTGCGCAAGTTTGACAATTACAAACTGCGCCATGCCGCGGTCGACATGTCCGAGGCCAACCAGCGCTTGGGCACGGTCAAGACCAAGAATATCCGCGAGGTACAGGGCAAGTCGGCCAAACCCTATAAACAGAAGGGCACCGGCCGCGCCCGTATGGGCCGCGTCCGCCGCTTCGGCAGCCGTGGCGGCGCCACCGCCCACGGTCCGCGTCCGCGGGATTATTCCCTCGCCATGCCCCGCACCGCTCGTCGTCTCGCCCTGAAGTCCGCGCTCCTCGGCAAATTCCGCGACAACGCAATCATGGTCCTGAAGGATCTAGACGTCTCGTCCCCGAAGACCAAGGACGTCGCCGCCACCCTGAAAAATCTCAAGGTCGAATCCGGCTGCCTCATGGTCATTCCGGAATACAACGAGAATGTCCTGAAGTCCTGCCGGAACATTCCCTTCGCCGACCTGTCCGTTCTGTCCGATCTCAATGCGTACAATGTCCTTCGCCGCAAGCAGGTGATCTTCACCAAGGCCGCGTTGGAAGCTCTCGCCGAGGAGGTGAAGAAATGAAACGTTCCGTTCTCGCGCGGAAGCGCATCCCCGTCGCCACCATGGAGCCGTTCCGGGTCGTTCGTCGTCCCCACGTCTCGGAAAAGACGACGGACCTGATTCAGAATCACAACACTTACGTTTTCGAAGTTGACCCGGAAGCGACCAAGACCGATATCCGTGAAGCCATTTCAAAGATTTGGGACGTCACCGTCGAGTCGATTCGGATTATCAATGTCCGTGGCAAGGCTCGTCGCATGGGCCGCATCACCGGCTATAGCCGTTCGTGGAAAAAGGCTATTGTCAAGCTGGCCGAAGGCGACGGCATCGACGTCCTCCGGTAGTGGATGTTCCTGAAGCGGTTGGTTCAGAAAACGAAATTGAAGCGGGTCTGCTGGTTCCCCGCATGAACTTTTGGAGAGAGTAATGGGCATCAAGAAAATGCGGCCGATGACTCCGGGCACGCGGCATATGTCGGTCCTCGATTTTTCCGACATTACCAAGACGACCCCGGAAAAGAAGCTGACGAAAAAGCTCAAATCCAACGGCGGCCGTAACCACCGTGGCATCATTACCACCCGTCACCGTGGCGCCGGCGTCAAACGTCGCTACCGGATTATCGACTTCAAGCGGAACGACAAGGACGGCATCACCGCCCGCGTCGCCGCCATCGAATACGATCCGTACCGCTCCGTCAATATCGCGCTTCTCCACTACGCCGACGGCGAAAAGCGCTATATCCTCGCGCCCCTCGGCCTCAAGGTCGACATGCACGTCATGAACGGCGCCGAAGCGGAACCGGAAGTCGGGAACTGCATTCCTCTTGAAAATATCCCCCTCGGCCTCACGGTTCACAATGTCGAACTGACACCGGGCCAGGGCGGCAAGCTCGCCCGTTCCGCCGGCATGCAGATTACCCTGCAGGCCAAGGACGGCGACCACGCCATCATCCAGATGCCGTCCGGCGAAATGCGCCGCGTCGATAAGCGCTGCCGCGCCACCATTGGCACGGTCGGCAACCTCGACTACGGCATGATTTCCATCGGCAAGGCCGGCCGCAAGCGGCACATGGGCTGGCGCCCGTCGGTTCGCGGTTCCGCCATGAACCCGGTCGACCACCCGCTTGGTGGTGGTGAAGGCCGTCACGCCGGCGGTCACCAGTTCTCCAGCCCGAGCGGCGTCTATGCCCGTGGCGGAAACACCCGTGACCCCAAGGCGCGGAGCAACAACATGATTATCACCCGCCGCAAGAAATAGTATTTTTTCTTCCTGGTGAGAGTGACACTTTTACGAATACTGCAACCTCGGATGTTCGGAGACAGCGATGGGTCGTTCCAAGAAAAAAGGTCCGTACGTGGACCTCAAGGTCCTGGCGAAGGTCATGAAGCAGAAGGAAACCGGTTCCCGCGATGCCATTAAGACGTGGGCCCGTTCCTGCATGATTGTTCCCGAGTTCATCGGTCACAACTTCGCCGTGCACACCGGCCACAAGTTCACTGCGATTTTCGTCAGTGAAGCCATGGTCGGGCACAAGCTTGGCGAGTTCGCCATTACCCGCAACTACCACGGACACAACAAATAATCAAGTTGCGATTCTATCGGCTTATCAGTTCGCGGCGTGAGTCAGTCGCGGTCGGACATTTTTGCGAGGGTTACTGAAATGGGTTATGTTGCCAAACACCGGCACGCGCCGATTAAGGCGTACAAGGCGCGCCTGGTCATCGACCTTGTTCGCGGCAAGAGCGTCAATGACGCCCTGAACATCCTCCGGTACAAGCCCCAGCGGGCCGCCCGGATGATTGAGCGGGTTATCAAGTCCGCCCAGGCCAACGCCGAGGACAGGGGTGCCGAAGGTCAATTCTACATCGCCAAGGCCTGGGTCGACGAAGGCTTCATGATGAAGCGCTTCCGTCCCCGGTCGCGCGGTGGTGCCGCTCCGTACCTGCGGCGCCGCAGCCACATCTGCGTTGAAGTGGATGTGCTGGAAAACTAGGCGAGAGATGGCCATCGAGCCGTTTTCGCGAAAATAACCAGTAGCGCCAGGTTGTTACATGAGCGCTCCGGCAGGGAAGACGGCACCGGGGCATTTACGTTAGATACAAATAGCGGGAGATTCCTGTGGGCCAGAAGGTTCATCCGATTGGGTTCCGTACCGGCGTGACACGCGATTGGGATTCGCGTTGGTACGCCGACAAGAAGAATTTCGGCCGTTACCTTGTCGAAGATTTCAACATCCGTAAATACCTGAAGAAGGCGCTTTCCTTCGCGGCCATCGCCAAGACGGAAATCGAACGGACTGAAGACGAGGTCGAGGTCATCGTCCACACCGCCCGGCCGGGCGTTGTCATCGGCCGTCGCGGCACCGAGGCGGACCGCCTCCGGGAAGAACTCGAGCGTCTCATTCAGGCCAAGGTTTCCGTGAAGATACGGGAAATCACCAAGCCGGAACTGAATGCCCAGCTCGTCGCCGAAGGCATTGCCGAGCAGATTGAAAAGCGCGTCGCCTACCGCCGGGCCATGAAGAAGTCGGTCGAAGCCTGTATCCAGGCCGGCGTCTACGGCATCAAGGTGCGCTGCTCCGGTCGTCTCGGCGGGGCGGAAATCGCCCGGGCGGACGGCTACACGGTCGGCAACCTGCCCCTCCAGAAGCTCCGCGCCGTCATCGACTACGGCTTTGCCGAAGCCCACACCATGATGGGCAATATCGGCGTCAAGGTCTGGTTGTACAAGGGCGATGTCAGGGAGGAAATCACCGACGACGGCCCGGTTGAAAACGAACAGCCGCGCGGCCGTGGCCGCCGGTAGTCGGAACGAATTGATGTCCGGCCGGAACCGCCGCTTTGCAGTCGAGTCGAGACAGGCAGGGCGGGGCGGTATGAAACGGCGGGATTTCCATATAACGGTTGTATCCGCTCCTGGTCAGCGGTGATCGCCAACCGGGTCCGGTGAAAGTTCAGGAGATTTGTCATGGCTTTGATGCCGAAACGTTTGAAACATTCGCGCAAATTCATGCGCGGCCGCATTCGCGGCAATGCCACATCAGGCAATTTTATCGCCTTTGGCGAATTCGGGATTCAGGCCATGGAAGCCGGCAAAATCACGTCGCAGCAGATTGAAGCCGCCCGTGTCGCCGCCAACCGTCTCATCAGCGGCCAGGGCAAGATGTGGATTCGCATCTTCCCGCACAAGTCCGCCACCGCCCGTCCGGCTGAAACGCGTATGGGTAAGGGCAAGGGTGAAGTCGACCACTGGTTCGCCGCCGTGAAGCCCGGCACCATTCTTTTCGAAATGAGCGGCGTGTCGGAAACGCTGGCCCGCGAGGCGTTCAAGCGTCAGGCCTACAAGTTGCCGGTCAAGACCTGTTTTGCCCGTAGGAGACATTCGCTATGAAGGCTGAGGAAATTCGCGCCATGGAGCCGGCGGCCATTATGACCGAGGTTGAGAAGCTCCGCAAAGAATTGCTTGAACTGCGTTGCAAAGTTGCCCTTGGTGAAGATGTCCGTCCGCACCGGGTCAAGGAAATTAAGAAGGAAATCGCCAGAATGCTCACCATCGTCGGCGAAAAACAGGCAGCGGAAGAAGGGGTCAAGGCATGAGCGAAGAAAATTCCGTCGAACGCACCTCCCGCCGCACGGTTATTGGCGTCGTCCTGTCGAACAAGATGCAGAAAACCATTCTCGTCACGGTCATGCGCGAGTTCAAGCACCCGAAGTACGAGAAGCGCGTCCGCCGCACCAAGCACTATGTGGTGCACGACGAAAAGGGCGAAGCGAGGCCTGGCGATCAGGTAGAGATTATGGAGACGCGCAAGCTGTCCAAAACCAAGAACTGGCGTTTGGTCAAGGTCTTGAAACGCGTGGAATAATAGTTTGTCCGCCATAGGGGCGCAGTAACGGGCGGGCTTTTCCCTGAAAAGCCGCTCGTCACTCCGGCGCCTGGAGGTTATAAACGTGATTCAGATGCAGACAATGTTGGACGTGGCCGACAACACCGGCGCCAAGCAGGCCATGTGCATCAAGGTGCTCGGTTCGACGCGCCGGCGTTACGCCTCCCTCGGCGATATCGTCGTGGTGACGGTGAAGAAGGCGGTCCCGGGCGGTGAAATCAAGGCCGGTACAGTCGCGAAGGGCGTCGTTGTCCGGACGAAAAAAGCGGTCAAGCGGCCCGACGGCACGTCCATCCGCTTCGACTCGAACGCCATCGTCCTCGTCGACGCGGACAAGAACCCGCGCGGCACCCGTATCTTCGGCCCTGTCGCCCGCGAACTTCGTCAGGCCAACTTTATGAAAATCGTCTCGCTTGCCCCGGAAGTCGTCTGAGTTTTACCGCATCTGCGGTCGGCCGGATACCTCTTCCGAAAAATCGGTGCCATTGGGTGTTGACAGTCGGAGTCATGGAACTGTTCGGCCCGTGAATCACCGGTGCAAATGAGAGACACGAAGACAAAATAGCACCTATCAGGCAAGCGCCAAAAGGGTAAAGCAATGGAAACCAAGACCCGCATTCGTAAAAACGACATTGTCCAGGTGATGGCCGGTTCCGATGGTGGCAACGTCGCCGCCGATTCCGGCAACGACCGCGGCAAGCGCGGCAAGGTCCTCGAAATCGATCGGGAAAAGAACCGGGCCAAGGTCCAGGGCGTCAAGATGATTTACCGTCATCTGCCCGTCTCCAAGGACCCGAACAAGCCGGGCGGCGGCCGCATCCAGAAGGAAGCCTACGTCAACCTGTCGAACCTGGCGGTGGTCTGCCCGAAGTGCGATGCCGCGACCCGTATCGGCATCCGTGAAGAAAAACAGGAACGCGACGGCGGCAAAATCAAAACAAAGCGCATCCGTGTTTGCAAGAAGTGCGGCGGCGACATCGCC
>JAJBTL010000081.1:5415-8337 GCA_020860865.1 Planctomycetota bacterium
GGTCGGAATCGACGCTCTCAACCCGATCCGTTCCGCTGGCAGTTCCCGACCGGTCGACGTCTTTCTAGACAAACCGAATACGGAGAGCGCCACCCGTGCGAACCGGGGCACTAGAAAAGGGTACGATACGATGAAGGCTCGTCTTTTGGAAAAATACCAGAACGAAGTGCTTCCGGCGATGCAGAAGGAATTCGGCCGCACCAATATCCACTCGCTGCCGCGCATCGAAAAGATTTGTTTGAACATGGGTATCGGCAAGGCCATCGAAGACGCCAAGAAAAACATGTTCTATGTTGCGGTGACCGAAGACCACCATCGCCGGTCAGGCCGCCGTTGTCACGAAGGCCCGCGTCTCCGTCTCCAACTTCAAGCTCCGTCAGGGCTACAAGATTGGCTGCCGGGTGACCCTTCGCGGCCAGACCATGTACGAGTTCTTCGATCGTTTGGTGTCGACGGCTATTCCGCGCATCCGCGACTTCCGCGGCGTGAACAAGAAGTCCTTCGACAAGTCCGGCAACTACTCCATCGGCGTCGAGGAAGTCACCATCTTCCCGGAAGTCGATGCCGACCGTCTCGTCCACCCCTTCGGTATGGACGTGACCTTTGTCATCAAGAATTCGAAAGGCCCGGACGAAAGCCGCGCCTTCCTGAAAATGATGGGTATGCCGTTCGCGGAATAACGCACGACCTCGCGTTCGCGTCCGGCGCTGTCCCGCTCAAGTCCGGCGTCCGGAAAACGACGCGCTAACCTTGGAGATTTACTGTGGCGAAAACATCCTGGATTGTGAAGTCCAACCGTCCTCCGAAGTTCAAGACCCGGGCCTACACCCGCTGCAAGCTGTGCGGCCGCGCCCGTGGCGTCTACCAGAAGTTCAGCATCTGCCGTATCTGCCTCCGGAACCTGGCGAACAAGGGCGAGATTCCGGGCATGCGGAAGTCGAGCTGGTAGGAAACGGCGGAGTCGACGCCGGTCCGTGGCGCGTGTGCGCCGGAAGACCGCGTCCATATATTTGATTGCCGTGCGGCGACGGAGTGACCGATTCCCGCGCGTCTCATTACCACACTGCACAACTCAAGAAGGATACCGGTATGAGCATGACCGATCCCGTGGCAGACATGTTGACCCGCATCAGAAACGCCAATGCCTTGATGCGTAACGAAGTCAGCATGCCGTCCACCGCCATTAAGATCAACATCGCGGACGTTTTGAAGCGTGAAGGCTTTATCCAGGGCTACGACATTGTCGAACGCCCGCTTCAGAACGAACTGAAAATCACCCTGAAGTACGGTCCGGAAGGCGAAAAGGTCATCCGTTCCATCATCCGGACGTCGAAGCCGGGCTGCCGGGTCTATCGCGGCTACTCCGACATTCCGGTCGTGCTGAGCGGCCAGGGCGTCGCGGTTGTCTCCACGAACCAGGGCGTTCTCTCCGACCGCGAGTGTCGCGACAAGAAGGTCGGCGGCGAAGTTTTGTGCACTGTTTACTAATCGCTGACAGGCGTTGGCGGCCCGAGCGGGTGTGCGTATCAGGCCTTAACGTTTTTGACGATACTGCCAGTTAGGATGAACATACATGTCACGCGTAGGAAAAATTCCGGTTCCGGTGCCAGCGGGTGTGACCGTCACGGTCCCTGCTGAGGAAATCATTGTCAAGGGTCCCAAGGGCGAGCTGCGTCAGAAGCTTGTACCAGGGGTCAAGGTCAATGTCGAAGCGGCCGAAGTCAAGGTCACCCGCGACTCCGACTCGAAACCCCATCGCGCCCTACACGGCCTGTACCGCGCCCTCATCAACAATATGGTGGTGGGCGTCACCCAGGGCTATGAGAAGCGCATGCGCATTGTCGGCACCGGCTACCGCGTCGAACTGAAGGGCAAGGTCCTTCAGGTCGTGGCCGGCTTCTCGCACCCGATTGACTTCGAGATTCCGAACGGGATTGAGATTGAAATCCCCAAGGCGACCAGCCGCGAATACATGGATTTCATCATCCGTGGCATCGACAAGCAACTGGTCGGCGAAGTCTGCGCCCAGATCCGCCGCATCCGTCCGCCCGACCTGTACCAGGGCAAGGGCATCCGCTTCACGGACGAACATGTGCGTCGTCTCGAAGGCAAGTCCTTCGGCGCCGGCAAGTAACCAACCGAACGATACACTCGTTAATGGGGTAACGGTTCCAGGCCGCGCCTGCCGTCACCCGGGAGAAGAACATAATGGAAAAGATTCTCAAGAAACGCTACGATCTGCGGCGTCGCCACCAGCGCGCCCGGCGGAAAGTCACCGGCACGGCGGAACGGCCGCGCATGGCGGTCTACCGCAGTCTTCGGAACATTTCGGTGCAGTTCATCGACGACGTTGCCGGCAAGACCCTCTGCGCCGTGTCGACCGAATCGGCCGACTTCCCGAAAGACACCTACGGCGGCAATGTCAAGGCGGCCGAGATGATTGGCGAAATGGCTGCCAAGAAGGCCAAGGACGCCGGCATCACCGCCGTCGTCTACGACAAGGGCGGCCGGAAGTATCACGGCCGGGTCAAGGCCCTGGCCGACGCTGCCCGTAAAGGCGGCCTGGTCTTTTAGTTGAATATTTGAAATCCATCGGGAAGGTCTCCTTTCCGAACGATAACTTCTGAATGGAGTTTGCGGCATGGCTGAAAATGGCGAAAACAGGGTTAGCGGCGGCGGTTCGGCGGAGCAGGGCGCTCCCCGGCGGGCTTGCGGCGGAACAAGGACCGGCGGCGGCGATGCCGGCGCTCGCGGCGGCAGCCGTGGCGGTCGCGGCGACACCATGCGTCGCGGTCGGGGCAAGCGCGGCGACCGGGATGAACCCCGGGAACGCGAATTCCAGGAAACGCTCATCAGCGTCTACCGCTGCTCGGCGACGGTCAAGGGCGGTCGGCGTCTGTCGTTCGGCTCCCTGGTCTGCGT
>JAJBTL010000132.1 GCA_020860865.1 Planctomycetota bacterium
TACCTATATTCAGTAACCGCCCACGTCGTTACACCGCCTTTCCGCCCGCACGTTCGCGGCCCGGCGGTCGGGATTCGGCATTGGCTTTGAAAAAACGTATCGGCGTCCACACCGACGCCGCGTTGCCGTTCTCTTTCGGCTCGGCCGCCCCGTCACCAGCGGGCGCTTACCAATTTCTCGGCGGCGGCGCTCCCACAAGGGGAACAACGTGCACAACATCAACACGGTTATCTTCGATGTCGGACGCGTTCTCATCGGCATCGATCCGCGCGGCCGCAAGTTCGGCAAACTCATGACCGACGCCGGGTATTCGCCGGAAGAAGGGTTTGAGCGGCTGTCCTATTCGGAAGAGGTTCGGAAACACATGACCGGCGAAATCGATTCCCGGCAATTCTTCGCCATCGCCCGCCGGAAGTTCCAGCTTCCCCACAGTTGGGAAGAATTTGTCGACGCCTGGAACGACCTGTTTTTTTCCGTACCGGAGATGGAAGCGCTGTTCCAGGAAGTCGCCGCCCGCTACCATGTCGGGCTCCTGTCCGACACCGACCCCCTGCACTGGCGCCGGGTCGGGGAAGTACTCCCGTTTATCGACGTCGTCGCCAAGCCGACCCTGTCCTTTGACGTCGGCTACCTGAAGCCGCCCCCGAAAATGTTCGCGGCGGCGGCGGCCAACTGCGACCGGCTCAAGGAAGAATGCCTGTTCATCGACGACCGTATCGAGAACGTCGACGGCGCCCGCTACAGCGGCATGCCGGCATTATTGTTCACGACACCGGAAAAGCTGCGGAAGGATCTGGTCGGCCTCCGGGTGTTGTAGACGCCGGTCACGTATTTCGGACAGCCGACGCGGACCAGACTTTCAGGCAGCTTCCGGACACAACAGGTTCGCGAAAAGCGGTATTGATTGAGGGATGGCACCACGTTTTGGAGTTGTTATGGAATGGTGGAAATTATTCAGCGGCACCTTTGTCCTTATCTTTCTCGCCGAACTCGGCGACAAGACCCAGCTGGCCGCCATGGCTAAAACGGCGGACAGTCCGGGAGATTCAATGGCCAAATGGGTCGTCTTCCTTGGCGCCTCGCTCGCCCTGGTCGCCTCCACTTTTATCGCCGTTTTTCTTGGCCATTTCCTGAAATCGCTTGTCCCGGACGAACGGTACATCAGGCTGGCGGCGGCGATACTCTTCCTCATATTCGGCGCATCCATCCTCTACGAAGTGTATTCGTCCTTCCGGAGCGACCGGGAGGCGCCGGCGGCCACGGCGCCGACGGCCGGAACCGCCGTCACTGCGGGACCGGGCCTCGTGGGCGGCCTCGCCCTCAGGGCGGCGATGGATTTTGAATCATTGTCGGTAGACCGCTACCGGCGGCTGGCCGCCAACGCTCCGGCCGATCTGGCGGCGCTTCTTCTCGACCTGGCCCACGAAGAGGAAGGCCACCTCGCCCGCCTCCGCCGCATCCCCGAGGAACTGTACAACGCCTGCCATTGGGACGGTTCGGCCTGCCGCATCGACCGGCCGACCGTGCAGTCGGTCCGGGCCGATCCGAAAAGCCGGCAGGTGCTGGACGACCTTATCGCCCACGAAAACGCCGCCGCCGACTTTTACCAGAACCTGGCCGAACGGACGCTTATCCCGTCGGTCCGGTCCGCCCTCCTCGGCCTGGCCGACGAGGAACGCGGCCATGCCAAGCGGCTCGGAGAGGCGGTCTAGATGGCGGACAGGGAGAATCCGAGACCAGGACGCTGGCGCCTGCCGGCGGCGATGGCCGGGTGCTTTATCCTTGGGCTGGCCGTCATGTATGCGGTCGGCGGATTCGGCGGTCGCGACCGCGCCGCTCCCGAGGTTCCCGACACGGTCGTCACCGTGCCGGTGCGGGACGACGACGTCGCCCAGTTCCTCGGCGCGGTCGAGGCCGGAGACTACGGCGCCATGCGGGACATCGGCGGCCGGACGTTCCGGAAAGGCGTCATTATTACGAATCACGCGGAGCGGTTCGGCGACTATGCCACGAACTCGCTTCCACCGTATGCGGTGTATGCGTTTTATATCGATCTGAATGTGGCGAGCGGCCGGCGTGTCATGTTGACCGTCGACGCGGACGGGGTGGTGGATTCGTTCATGGCCGAGGAGATGAAGATTGTCGAGTGACGCGGGACCTGAAGAAAAGTGCGCCGCCCAGTTTGTCGACGATGCCGTCCACGCCGCCCAGGCGGCGGTAGAGCAGCGGTATCTGTTCAGGAAAATCGGGCTGCCGTTCGATTACGCTTCCGACCCGGACGACTTCCCGTCCAAGACCTTCGCCACCGCCAGGGAAGCGCGGTCCAACCTGCCGAACCCGTCCGGCCTCGGCGGCGGCTATCATTTTTCCTGCCGGAACCACGCCCTCCTCTTCGACGCCTACCTTCTCCGCATCGAACTCGGCATCGAAACGGCCGGGGACGAAGCCATTCTCGACCGGCTCATAGGCGGCCTTATCCGCCTTGCCACCATTGCCCCGAAGTCGTTTCTTGTCAGCGGCCTGGCGCCGGACGGACGCGGTTTTTACGGCACGCCGTGCCGGGAAAACCACGCCGCCTGGTCCTTCGCCGTGGCCCGGGGCCTGGTCACCGCCGCCATCGCCCCGGAGAGCCAGGAGAAATTCCGCTCCATTGTCGGCAAGTGGATAAACCGGGTGCGCCGGGAACGCTTCCGCCTCCACGGCATAGACGGAAAAGCCATTCCCGGCGGCGATATTTCCCTTCCGGACGCGACCGAAGGACCGCTTTACCTCGCCATGCAACTGGTCGCCGCCAAGGCGTCGGGGGAAGATCGCGACTTCGAACTCTACGTCCAGGGCGTTCTTGAAAACGACAACGCCCGTCTCGGCCTGTTCACACCGGACGGCGGTTGGCGGGACAATCTGCTGTGGCGTCAGGCCAGCCTCGCCCTCCTCGCCGCCAACGACTACGACGAGGCGCGTATCGCCCGCTACCGCGCCCTCCTCGTCGAAAACGCCAAGGCCGCCATACCGTTTGTGGATGAATGGCGGAAATGGGACGCCTCCATGGCGGACGAACCGGTGGATCTGAACTGGCGGTCGTTCCCGAAAGCGTCATTGGAAGAGTCGCCCTACGGTTTCACGCCTCCGGAATCCTGGCGCCGCATCGACAACGACCGCCATCTCGAGAATGCCCTATCGGCCGCCTATGCCGCCCTTTTCGCCGCCGACGCCGACCTTGTCCGGGACGCGGCTGACAGCATGCGGGAGTGCCTCCTCACCATCCCGTGGGAAAAGTGCATGACCCTGACCGCTGTCGCCCCGGCCATCGGCGTCCATGCCCGTGGCGTCGAACTCGGCCTGTGGGACACCAGCCTGTTTGAATCGCGGCGGACGGCGCCGTCGTCGGAAACGTCCTTCGCCGCCAAATATCTCGAGCCGGACTACGACGAATTCCATCCGGACAAGGCCGGCCACCGCGCCGCGCCTCCGGGCAAGCGGAAGGCCCAGGCCGACCAACCCGTCGCCAAGGCCGACACCAACAAACGCCGCCGCAAACGGAGACGGCCGAAAGCGTGACGCCGAGGTTCTGTTTTCAGAAGGGACCTTGAAGCGCTGGCAGGATGACGATCAGCGTCACACGCGCGCGGTTCCCTCGGTGGTTGGGGCGTATCCCCGCGCGGCTATAACTCATCCACAAAAAACCGGGGGCGCCCACAGCGGCGCCCCTTCCGCGTTTTACTGCTGTCCACGTCGGGGTGCCGTCACACGCATGAACGACACCCCATACACACACTCAAGGCAAAACACTGTACCACGCTCACAAGGAAATTCGCCGGCCCCAATGCCGACAAATCAAATCTGTCGAGGACTGCTCCATACCGCCTGCCTTCGCAGCCTCGTAATTTTTTAAACAGGTCCCCCCTCCGTCCAATGGCATGGGCGGAAATGGTCTGATTGCGAATAAACGAAAAACAACGACGTGAGTGGCGATGAGCTCTCTACCGCGAAGTCGCGCATCGCGAAACCACCACCACTGCCTGCATCGTAACGGTTACGCTTCCTCGGCCTGACGCTCCAGGGAGTCGCATTTCCCGCCGCAGCCTTTGGAACAGCCGCAGCCGCAACCACCCTCGCCCCGGGCCGTCCCCCTGAACCAGCGGATAAAGAAAAATCCGGCCGCCGCAACAATCAATATCGTAATGACAGTTTCCATCGTGCACGCCTTAAATCAAAACCACATCTATTGCGTTTTCGAATGAATGTGAACCTTCCCCCGCGCTTTTCGGTTTTATTCCAGTAATAACCGGAAAACACAAATAGGAACTATAACTCTATTTAAATCCTTAGCGCCCTGCGATTAACGTGACGCTTTTTCGTAAGACACGCGCCGTTTTGGTTCCGACCCCGCAAGTAGTCATTGCCAAAACAGCGCCTAAAAGCCCGCGAGTTTTATGTATCAAACTATCAGTCTCGAAAAAAGCTTTCGCCCGAAGGCAAAGCTCATTTTTCGTCAATTGTACTGCGGTACCACACCACCAAATCGGTTAAACGATAGTACCTGAAATCCCACGATACGACGGTACATCCTAGCTAAATGCCGTTCCGCCCTTCGCAGTGTCTGGTCCTAACGCACCATGACGTAGTCGGCCACGCCCCGGACCAGCGCCAGGCGGCAGCCGCCGACCTTGACGATCATCATGCCGGGACGGGCGCGGTTGATGACATCGACCTTGGCCCCTTCGACCAGGCCCATCTCGCAGAGACGGCGCCGTTCGGGACCGGTAACCCGGTGGACCAGGTACTGGGAACGATCAGTGGCGGTTGCCAGCGGTTCACATGCTGTACCCTTACCCTGTGACAAAATCATTTTTCGTCTTCCTTATGCGGAAAATCCCACAACCCGACACACCCCGGTCCTGGCGCACCATCACCGTTTCCCGGGAGACCGTCCGTTGACGGGAGCCACATGGTTTGCCCCGTCGTCGGAAGTGTCGTGACCAGTAATTTTTTGATTGCCTTAATGTTTGGTCTCTAAAACTATATATCACCATGGCCGTTTGATCAAGCGAAAAATTCTTTATTTTTTAAAAAGGATTCGCCGGCACTGCCCGACAACCCGGTTCGGTCCGGGCCGCCGTTCCGCTTACCCGGCCGTGGACAACGGGATAACCATTCCGAAAAACCGGAGGAGCGGCTCCGAGAAAGAATAAAAAATCACCGCCGCCACAGAGAGAAATGGTCCGAACGGGATGACGGACGACCCGCTCCGCCAGCGTTCCCGCAGTCCCGCCAGCCCGGTTTTCCCATTGTCCGACCCGCTCCGGATCTTCAGCCACGACCCGACGACCACGCCGAGAACCGATCCGGCCAGGAAAATGAACACGACCGCGAATCCGCCAAGAAACGCGCCGAACAGCGTCATCAGTTTGACGTCGCCCAGGCCGAGGGCGCTGTCCACCTCCGGGTCGTCCCGCCGCGCCGCCTCGATCTGCCGCCGGAACGCGGCGGTGCCGACGTAATAGACGACCAGACTGAACCCAAGCCCGATTGCCGCGCCGACAACGCTCACGGCCAGACTCCGTAACCAGGCGGACGCCGGCCCGAGAACGGCATCGAGAAGCATATGCCATTCGGCAAAGTCAATGTCCCTCGCGGCGTGGTGCAGTTCCGGAAGGAGCGGCGCCGCCGCCACCGCCACAACAAGCCCGCCAAGACTGATGGCGTCGGGAATAATAAGGTGGTCAAGATCGATGAAAAATGTCACGAGCATGGCCGACACAAACGCCAACCCGAGGAGCCCGGCGCCGATGTTCGCGCCAGTCCCGGCGGTCATCCCGGCCACCTTCCAGCCGATCGCCGCCCAGAGGATCCCGTTCGCCAGTTCCACCGCCGGATAACGCACCGGTATTCGCGTCCGGCAATCCCGGCAGCGCCCACGAAGGAGCAGCCAGCCGAAGATCGGCACGTTGTCCCGCATCCGGACCGGCGTGCCGCAACCGGGACAATGGCTTGGCGGCCGGAGCAGGCTGAGGCCAAGCGGCAGGCGGTAAATAACGACATTGAGGAACGAGCCGACAACCGCCCCAAGGACAAACAACGTCGCGGCATAGAGGAGGTGGAGAGACAGAGGCATCGGCGCTCGATTCCTAAACATTGCGCTGGGATGAAAAAAGCTGGTTACCAAAACCGCTCTACGATACACGGCGTCGGAACGGTCTCCACAATATAGTGTATGCATCTGGAAACGCCTGTCCAGCCACGCCCTCCACCACCCGGCAGCCCGGGCCGGTAGGCGCCCTCCTTATCGGAACCTGTTGTCCCAAGCCAACTTTGACCACATTTTTCCTTAACCGGAGTGAAAGGCCTTCGTCCGAATCGGCAAGTTACTTGAGTGTTTTTATTGAATTCCACGGAAAAATTTCATGACTAAACATAATCAGTTCCTCTACCTGCTTCTCTTGGCCTGCATCTTCTGGATGCCGCCGCCGGGAAAGGCCAACGCCGGCGAGACGGATCGCCGGCGCGGTGAGGAATACTCCGCCTCTAGCGGCGGCGGCCGGACGACAACCCGGATGCGCCTTCAGTCCCCGGCCTCGGCCCGGGCCGGACCGGCGGTGGTGCCGAAAAGCATCAGCGAACTCCGGACCATGGCCGGCCAGAAGTATTTGTGCGTTGAACGGGGACAGTTTCTCGTCGCCGGCGATCTCGATCTCCTGGACTACGAATACCTCATCGACGGCGTCCTCGACTACTGCGCCGACGCCCTTATCCGCACCTATTTCGACAAGGGCCCGGTGCGGGAAAAGACCGTCAATGTCTTCGTCTTCAGGAATTACGACAGTTACGAATCCGGCCTCCGGCATTTTCTCGGCATGGACCCGATAAGCCCCTACGGGCACTACGGCCATACCCAGAAATATATCGTCATGAACTACGAGACCGGCCCCGGCACCCTCGTCCATGAGTTGACCCACGCCCTCATGTCCGAGGACTTCCCGGAAGCGCCCATCTGGCTCGGGGAAGGCATGGCCAGCCTCTACGAACACTGCCGCGCCGAAGGCGACGGCCTCCGGGGAGACGACAACTGGCGCCTCCCGGAACTGCAGGCGGCAATGGCGGCGGACACATTGACGCCGCTCGGCAGCCTGCTGGCGATGTCGCCGGCCGACTTCCGATCGAACCGGGAAAGCCTCCACCATGCGCAGGCCCGGTACTTCTGCAAATTCCTTGAAGAAATGGGCCTGTTGCCCCGCGTCTACAAGGAATTCCGCGACCGTTACGCGCAGGACCCGACCGGCGCCAATACGCTTATCCGCGCCTTCGGCCGGCCGCTGGAGGTTATCGACAACGCCTGGCGGCGCTGGGTCGCCTTCCAATACTGGAAGGGATGAACCGAACGTCCGTGCGTCCGGAAGGACGTTCCTTGTGGTACATACTTGCATAAAACCGGTATATTGGTTTAATAGGGGGACGGTTCACCAACGGGACCGTTCCCCGAACTTTTACTCTAATCGATTCGCCTGGAGAGCAGCCATGAGCGCCACACCGAGCAGAAAGCGGGAAGGAAAGTACCTGACCTTTGCCCTGGGAGCCGAAGAATACGGCATCGACGCCCTCAAGGTCCAGGGTATCCTCGGCATGCAGCAGATTACGCCCATGCCTCAGGCGCCGCATTATGTCAAGGGCGTCACGACGGTGCGCGGCAAGGTGGCGCCGATCATTTCGGCCAGGCTCAAACTCGGCATGTCTGAAATCGAGTACACGTCCGAGACCTGTATCATCCTCGTCAGCCTCCGCACTTCCTGGGCCGGTTTGATTGTCGACACGGTCAGGGACGTCATCGACATCTGGGAAAACCAGATCGAGGACGCGCCGAAAACCGCCGGCAGCTACGGCGATCAGGAAGAGGTCATCGGCCTCGCCAAAATCGGCAAAACGGTAAAAATCCTTCTGGATATTGAAAAAACCCTCTCCGACGTCATGCCGGACGAGGACAACTCAGCCGCCGCCGCCTTCCCCCTCGACGGGGAATAGCACCGGAGAAAGCCGGTTCAGCCGCCCGCGCCGCGACGTTCCGCCGGCCGTGCTTTGTGCCGCGATCTCTCATTACGTACACAAACGCCACCCCCGTTCACCACTCGGGACGGTTCGGCCACTCCCCAACCGGGTCTGGCGACTGTCGAAAGTGGTGTGCTGGGGTGGCGTTTTTTTTGCCCGGACAGGATCCGAACAAATAGTCGGCGAACGCACGAGCGGCGCACGCCAGGGATATTTCCGTCCATTTGCGGCAGCCGCGTCGCGGGAGATGGTTTTCCAGAAAACCTTTTCCAAAAAATCCA
>JAJBTL010000322.1:0-2089 GCA_020860865.1 Planctomycetota bacterium
GATAATCTATGTCCTCGGCCACCGGAACCCGGACACGGACTCGGTGGTGTCGGCCCATGCCTACGCCGCCCTGAAGCGGGCGCTTGGGACGAAAAACATCCGCCCGGCCCGGGCCGGCAAGACGACGCTCCAGACCGACTACATCTTTAACCGGTTCAACACGCCGATTCCGGAATTCCTCCCCGACCTTATCCCGCGCGTCGACTATTACGACAACCACGGCGCCCAGACCATCAGCACCGGCGTCTCCCTCTGGGAAGCGATGTCCGTCATGCGGAAGCACGACATGCAGGCGCTGGCCGTTGTCGACGCGGACGGCTGCTACCATTCGCTTCTCCACTACGGGTTCATCGCCGAACGGCTTCTCCAGATAAACAACCCGAACCGGAAAACCGCCATCCAGACCTCCGTCGACCTGGTGGCGTCGGTCCTGAACGCGCAGAAGCTGGCTGTCCACAATCCGGTGGAGGTGCGGAAAAGCCCCATCGTCGCCGCCGCCGCCGAGTACGATACGTTCACGGAAATTCTCGCCACCCACGTGCCGGCCAACGCCATCGTCATCACCGGGAACCGCCTCGACGTCCAGCGTCACGCCATCGAGGCCGGGGTGCGGATGGTTATTGTCACAAACGGCAATATCGTCAGTAAGGAACTGCGGACCCTGGCCTTGAAACGGGGAGTGTCTGTCCTGTCGAGCCCCTACGACACCTCGTCCACCACCCTCCAGATAGTGTACGCGATGCCGGTGACCGGCATGTCGTCCCGGGAAATCGGGCCGGTCAACCAACGCGACCCTATCCGGAAAATCGCCCCGCTCCTCTCGGACGCGCCGGGGAAATCGCTCCCGGTGGTCAACGACGACGGCCGGGTGGTCGGGGTCATTTCCGAATCAGACCTGTTCCGGGAACCCAATATCGACGTCATCATGGTGGACCATAACGAGTTTTCCCAGGCCATCGAAGGCATCGAGAACTACCGTATCCTGGAAATAATCGACCACCACCGCCTCGGATCCCTGGCGACGCGGGCGCCGATTACCTTTATAAACCGCCCGGTCGGCGCCACCTGCACCATTGTCGCCGGGATGTACCGGGAGCAGCGGATACCGCTCAGTCAGGATATCGCCTCGCTTCTTCTCTGCGGCATCCTCGCCGACACCCTTATCCTCCAGTCCGCCACCACCACCCAGGAAGACCGGGACATGGCGGAATACCTGGCCAATGTCTCGAACCACGACATCGCCACCCTTGGCCGGGAAATCCTCCAGGCCTCGAGCCGGGTCAGCGGCCGGACGGCAAAGGAGCTGGTTGGCCAGGACATGAAGGAATACACGGAACAGGGCGAATCGTTCACGGTGAGCCAAATCGAAGTGGAAGAGCCGGGCGAAGTGCTGGAACGGAAGGAAGAGTTCCTCGCCGTTCTCGAGAAAGAACGCAACCGGGGGAACAAGCTGTTCTCGGCGCTCCTCGTCACCGATATAACGGTGTTGTCCAGCATCATGATACTGGCGGCGGACCCGAAATTCATCCCGCACCTGACGATGACCAAGATTGCCGAATCGGTGTACGAGTTGCACGGCGTCGTGTCCCGGAAAAAGCAACTCCTGCCGATTCTTTCCGAAATGATTGAGGGATACCACGCGGAATAGGAGGCCGGCGTCGCGGTACTCCTTCGCACGATGGAAAAATGACAGATATTGGCATGACGGTGCGCGAAACCACGTCCAGGCCAATAAAACAAGGCGGCCCCAAGGGACCGCCCCATTCGTTGCACCCGTGTTCCTCCACCATGGAGAACGCCTTGACCGAAAGGCTGCGCTCGACTTTGCCAATCGGGTAGTTTTTTTCTTTGTGAATTTAATGTACTCCATAACGAGGTTATAGTCAACAAGAAATTTTCTCTTAATCGCTTTTTCCCGCTTTTTTGCCTGTCCGAACGGTATTCCATGTCACGCTGTGGAATTATGGATGAACAGGCATGGGCCGGCGTGCCGGTTCAAACGTTCCACTTTCCAACGTCCCGTTTATTCCGTCCTTCCTTCCCTCTTCAGGTTTCATGGTGATTTTAACTTGCAAAGCGTGTTGTTTTG
>JAJBTL010000322.1:2099-8071 GCA_020860865.1 Planctomycetota bacterium
ACTGTCCATCGGGCGACGGAATTTCTCCGGAACCACGATCTCGTCCTCACCGCCGGCAAAGGCACATCCACCGACGAAGGCGGGAAAAAGCCGACCCTCCTCACCCTGAACGCCCGCTACCGGCATATTCTGGCGTTTCATATCATGGCCCAGGGCCTCCTGTCCGGCATCAGCGACATGCAGGGAAAACTCCTCTCGGAGTCGTCCGTCGCCTTCCCGTACAACACCAGCCTCGACACCATCCTTGCCGAAATGCGTAAAGCGGCCGAGACCATGACGGGCGATCTCCGCATCGACTACGCCGACATAGCCGGCGTCGTCGTCGGCGCCCACGGCGTTACCGACGCCGACCAGGGCGTTATCGAAGGCTCGCCCTGTTATCCCGTGTGGGGAACCAAGGTGCCGTTCCAGAGCCTCGTTGCCGACCTGTTCCCGGTGCCGATACCGGTGTATATGGACAACTCGAACCGCTACTCGGCCTATGCCGAAATGCGCAGCGGCGCCGCCCGGACCGCCAGGTCCTTTCTTGTCGTGGACGGGGAAGCCGAAGGCCTCGGCGCCGGCCTGGTCTTGGACGGCGTCCTCTGGAACGGCGGCCATTGCATGGCCGGGGAAATCGGCCACATGGTTGTCGATCCGGCCGGTACCCGGGTCTGTCACTGCGGCGCCAAGGGCTGCCTGGAGACCGTCGCCTGCGTCGCCAGCCTGGTCCGGGGCGCGAAGGAAGGTTTTACCGAACACCAGGATTCACTCCTCTTCAGCCGGATGCAACCGGGCGAGGTGTCGTACATCGACATCTACGACATCGCCAACGCCGGCGACGAATTCGCCCAAAGCCTGGTCGACGTCCAGGCCCGCTGGCTGGCGGTGGGCGTGGTGAATGTCACCCTCGTCGCCGATCCGGAACTCATCATTCTCCAGGGTCCCTACGCGAGGGGCGGCGAGTATATGATGGAACGGCTCCACCACCACATGAGCCAGTTCGCCCATCCCCGCCTCAAACGCTACCCGGAAGTCATCTATTCCCGGTTCGGCCGGGAACGGGTTCTGGTCGGCGGGTCGCAGTATGTGGCGGATCGGTTCTACTCGGCCGAAGGGCTGTACGAATAGCAGGAAACATTTCTCAAATATCTCCGAAAACGTCTCCTCGAAATCACCTTCCATAAAAACAGGTGGAAATCGGGACCGGGATTGCCGTATACTTATCGGATTCCGGTTTCCGGTTCTTTATTGATTGCGCAAGTTCGGGTTGCCTCTCCGGCGCCGGTTGGCCAGACACCTGTATGCCGCGCCGCGCGGGCAGTGGTCCGGGCGGTGCGGGTTGATGATGAGGGTTGTATATTATGTGTGGAATTGTCGCTGTGGTCGGGATGCCCGGAGCGGTCGGGATAGTCCTGGAAGGATTGCGTTCACTTGAATACCGGGGGTACGATTCGGCCGGCATCGCCTGGCCGGAGGACGGATCGTTCGCCCTCTACCGGGCGGCCGGCCGGGTGGCGGATTTGGACAAACTGCTCGCCGACGGCCCCGGCGACGGTCGGGAGGCGGCCATCGGCCATACCCGTTGGGCCACCCACGGCCCGCCGGTGGAGAAAAACGCCCATCCGCAACTGTCCCACGACGGCGTCATTTCCGTCGTCCATAACGGCATTATCGACAACTTCGCCACCCTCCGGGACGACCTCGTGCGGGACGGCATCGAATTCCACTCCGACACCGATACGGAAATCGTCGCCTGCCTCATCGCCCGGGAGTACGCCAAGCCGGAAACGGCCGGCGACCTTGTCGCGGCGGTCGAAGCGACCGTGAACCGCCTTGAAGGCACCTTCGCCCTCGCCATCATGGCGGCGGACCAGCCCGGCCTCGTCGTCGCCGCCAGGCGCGGCAGTCCTCTCGCCGTCGGCCTCGGTGCCGGATTCGGCATGGTCGCGTCGGACGCCGTGCCGATAATCCCGCATACCCGTCGGGTCGTGTTCCTGGACGACGACCAGGTCGCCGTCATCACTTCCGGATCGTGCGAAATCAGGAAGGATTCCCGGCCGGTCGACTATGCCTGCACCGAAATCACCTGGTCGGCCGAAGCGGCGCAGAAGGACGGGTACGATCACTTCATGCGGAAGGAAATATACGAACAGCCCACCGTTCTCGAGAACATGTTCCGGAACCGGCTCCGCCTGCCGCCCGCCGTCGACGCCGATCCGGAATTCGTCATGGACGGAATCGATCTGCCGGACGACTACTTCAAAGGCATCAGCCGCATTGTCATGCTCGCCCAGGGGACGGCCTACCACGCCTGCATGGTCGGCCGGAACATTCTCGAACGGACGACGAAAATCCCGTCGTATCCGGAATATGCCGCCGACTTCCGTTACCGCGATCCCATCCTCGACCCGTCGGTCCTCGTCATCGCTGTCACCCAGTCCGGCGAGACGATGGACACCCTGCACGCGGTCAGGCTGGCCCGGGAAGCCGGTTGCAAGGTTATCGCCGTCGCCAACGTCGTCGGCAGTTCCATCACCCGGGAGGCGGCCGGCGTTTTTTACCTGAACTGCGGACCGGAGATCGGCGTCGCCTCGACAAAAGCCTTCACCGCCATGATTGCCGGCCTGTATTTCCTCGCCCTCCGCATGGGACAGATCCGTGAAAGCATCGACCGCTCGGAACTGCGGCGCCGGGTCCACGACCTCCTCGGCATCGGCCACCGCCTCCAGGCCGTCCTGGCCACGGACAACCACATCAGGAAGCTGGCGAAAAAATACATGAACGCCGCCAATTTCCTCTTCCTCGGCCGCGGCACGGGCTGGCCGCTGGCGATGGAAGGCGCCCTTAAGATGAAGGAGGTCAGTTACATCCACGCCGAAGGTTACGACGCGGCGGAGATGAAACACGGCCCCATCGCCCTTATCGACGAAAACATGCCAGTTCTCGTCATCGCCCTCAAGGGCCGCCGGTACGACAAACTCCTTGGGAACATCCAGGAAATAAAGGCGCGGAAGGGCAAGGTCATCGCCATTGCCAGCCACGACGACACCGAGATCGGCAAGCTCGTCGACGACGTCATTCCGATCTACGCCGAGTCCGGCATCATGAATTCGATCTGTTGCGCCGTGCCGCTCCAGTTATTGTCCTACCATGTGGCGGTGTTCCGGGGCTGCGACGTGGACAAGCCGAAGAACCTGGCGAAGAGCGTGACGGTGGAGTAGGGCGGCTGATGACGCCGTGTCGGAAATGAACCCGGACCGCAGTGGAAAAACTACCGGTCCCGTAGGGAAAACGCGTGATGGTACGTCTTGATATACTGACCTTGTTCCCGGGGTTGTTCTCCGGTTTTCTCAACGAATCGATACCGCGCATAGCTCAGCAAAAGGGCAGTGTCGAAGTCCGTCTTCACAACATCCGGGACTGGAGCCAGAACAAACACGCCAAAACGGACGACCGCCCGTTTGGCGGCGGCCCCGGCATGGTCATGACCTGCCAGCCGCTGGTGGACGCGGTGGAAGCGCTCCGCCGGGAACCGGGTCCGGCCGGACGGCTTATTTTCCTGACGCCGGAAGGGCGGCCGTTCCGGCAGCCGGTGGCGGAAGAATTGTCCAGGGAGGAACGCATCATCCTCGTCTGCGGCCGCTACGAAGGATTTGACGAACGCATCTTCGACATTCTCCAGCCGGAACGGTTGTCGGTCGGCGACTTTGTCCTGTCCGGCGGCGAAGTGGCGGCAATGGCGGTGGCGGATGCGGTTATCCGTCTGCTTCCGGATGTTCTCGGCTGTTCCGGCAGTGCGCCGGCGGATTCGTTTTCGTCCGGGATTCTCGACCACCCGCACTACACCCAGCCGCCCGAGTACCGTGGACTGGTTGTGCCGGAAGTGCTCCGGAGTGGCAACCACGCCCTCATTAACGCCTGGCGCCGGGAAAAAGCCCTCGAACGGACGAGACGATACCGGCCGGATCTGTTGCCGGAATAGGTCGTCATTTCACCAACACCACCACTGTGGCAGACGTGGTCACGTCCGCGCCGCGTTCTCCCCGGCCAACCTTCCGCTGGCCAAGGCCCAGTGGAGATTGAAGCCGCCGCAGGGACCGTCCACGTCTATCATTTCACCGGCGAAATATAGTCCTTCCACGCGCCGGCTGGCCAGGGTGGCCGGGTCGATTTTCCCGGTTTTCACACCGCCCCGGGTGACGATGGCTTTGGCGAAGCCTTCCGTTCCAGTCACTAAAATCTGAAAGCCGGCCAACGCTTCCGCCAACTCGATGGCGTTCCCGGCGGGGAGGGTGGCGGCGCTGCGGTCGTCGCCGATACCGGCGAGGCGGCACAGTTCCCGCGCAAACCGGTTTGGGAAAAAGTCCCGTAACAGCACGGCCACGGCGCTTCGGCCGCGTGTCCGGCGCCATTCGGCGAATTCGTCCTGCCAGGCGGCGACATCCTTTCCGTCCAGCCACTCGACCCGGACCGCCACCTCGGCCGCGTCGCCCAGGCGGGCCAGCGCTTCCGCCACCGTTCCGGAAAGATCGAGGACAGCCGGTCCGGAAATGTCGTTGTGGGTGAGGAGGAGTTCGCCCCGGCCCTGCACGGTGCCGACACCTTTCACCTTCACGAACACCCGTGCGGTCTCGAACACGAGCCCGGCCAGATCGGTCATGGCGTTCCTGGCCCGGAGGCCGACCAATGCCGGCACCGGCAGCACCACCGTATGGCCAAGCGCTTCCGCCATCCGGCATCCATCCCAGGTCGAACCGGTCCCGGGATAACTGAGTCCGCCACAGGCGAGGACGAGGCGGTCGAACCGATCGCCGCCGATACGGAACCCGTCCGACAGTGCTTCGACAGCGTCGACGCCCGTCCGATAGCGCCATTCGACTCCGGCCTCCGTCGCCGCGTCCTGGAGGGCTTTCCGGACATCCCGGGCGGACCGGGTCGCCGGATACCAGTGCCGTCCATCCGGCGCTTCCGTCGGGATGCCCCGGTCGCCCAGCCAGCGGCGGAGGGCATCTTGGGGGAAGGCGGTCAGGGCCGGCAGGATAAAGCGGCCGCGTTTCCCGAACCGTTCCGGCCAGTCCGTGACGGGGAGGGTGTTCGACAGGTTGCAGTGACCGCCGCCGGTGATGAGGAGTTTTTTGCCTGGTTCGTCGTTCTTTTCGAACAGGACCACCCGAACGCCCGGCCGGGCGGCGGCGATGGCGGCCATAAGCCCGGCCGGACCGGCCCCGACGACGGCTATCCGCATCATCGGAGCGAGGCCTTGATAAGTTCCTCAACCGGGGCGCCGGCGTGTTCCCGGATGGCTTTTTCCACCCGTTCCACCGCTTCGGCCTGGCCGAGGCCCAGGGCCATCAAGGCCGCCACCGCTTCGGCCGCCGGACCTTCCGGCACCGGTCCGCCGACGCCGCCCGGCAGGACGGTCTTGGCGCCCTTGAGTTCAAGGATTATTCGTTTGGCCGTCTTTTCGCCGACGCCCTTGATCTTCTTCAGGGCGGCGGCGTCCTGGCGTTCGACCGCCAGGGCGAATTCGGACGGGTTCATCCCGGAGAGAATCTGCAAGGCCATCGACGGGCCGACCCCGGACAGGCCGATGAGGGTGCGGAACAGATCCCGCTCCTCGTTTTCGGCAAAGCCGATCAGCCGCAGTTCGTCCTCCCTGACGACGAGGTGGGTGATGACGACCGCCTCCGACCCGGCTTTCGGCAACCGGCTGCTGACGGACAGGGGAACCGTGACGTCGTAGCCGATGCCGCCGGCCTCGATGACGATGCGGGACGGGGACTTGTGGACAATGGTGCCCCGGATGTGGTTGTACATGATGTCTTCGTTCTCTCTATGTATGCATGGCCGGTTGTGACTGGCCGGAACCGGTTTACCGGACTGATACGGTAGGCCAAATCGGTGGCGGCCGCTGGTCGAGCGGCGGTCCGGAAAGCTGAGAGCATGTTATTAAAATGCGTCTCGTCGCGCCATACTTCGTCAAAATCGGC
>JAJBTL010000444.1:0-4966 GCA_020860865.1 Planctomycetota bacterium
GTCGAACATGTTCGGGTATTCGCCTCCGGCGCTCACCAGAATGCCGCCGCGTTTATCCGGCCGGCCGCCAAGGACCCGGACGCTGTTCCAGAACTGCTGGAATCGGCTTATGAGCGCCACCAGCGGGGCGGTGAGGGAGGTGAAGTGGAGGGGGGAGACGAGGAGGATGGCGTCCGCCTCGGCCATCGCCGCCACCGCGACGTTGCAGTCGTCATGGAATATGCAGCCGCCGCCGTCCCGGCAGGCGTCGCAGCCGCGGCACGGCGCAATCGCCATATCGTACAGATGAATAAAGTGCGCGTCGCCCGGAACGCGGGCGGCCAGTTGCCGGGCCAGCGCCATGCTGTGGCCGTTCTGGTGCGGGGAACCGTTGAGGAAAAGAAGGCGTTTTGTCATCGTCAATTCTTGGCGCGATACGTGCAGCGGCGTTAGAGCATTTTAAGAATTTTCGTGATAATCCGGGTTAGTCGCATCCAGTCGCTCGCGGGCGCTTCCAAACTTTCGGAAAAATCACCCTACCGCTCCTTCCAGCGCCTAACCCGAATTATCACAGAATTTCGTAATATGCATTAGAGGTGGTTAATAGCATTTGAGATACTTCGAGAACGTGCGGATTTAGACGCACCATTTCCCTAACGGTTTATTTTTTACCGCCTCGACTATCGTAAACCAAATCATAAGCGACATCAAGCGAGATTAGAGTCCGCCTCTACCACCTCTAGAGTGTGTGGACACGAGTCATTTGGGCGCTTTTCCGCCCTCTTTGCCCTGCGCTTCGCCCGTTTTTTTTCGACAATATTCAACCATATTGCCTTCAACAAACGGACTCGCCCAGAACAAAGAGGACGAATAATCGCTCCAAAGCACTCGTGTCCACACCCTCTAGCGCCGCTGCCGCGTGCGGGCGCGGGCGGCTTCGCGTTGGCGGCGGGCGGCGATGGCGGCTTCCCGAACCTGGTCGTGGGTGCTGTCCGAGAGTTCGAGGCGGAGGAGGGCGCGGTCGACTTCCGGAACCCGTTCAATCAGGGTCATGGTGTCGATGGCGCGGAGGCGGGTATCGACCCGTTCGTCCGGCGCCGAAGCGATGGAATACAGTTTCTTTACCGTGCGTTCATCGCCACGGAGAACGAGTTGGCGCATGGCGTTCCGGGCGGCGTTTTCGTTCCGGTCGCCAAGCCTGGCGGCGGTGCGGTTGAGGGTGATGAGGGGCATGAGGATAACGCCCGCCACCAGCATGGCAAGGCCAAGGACAATGGTCAGCCAGCCCCACCACGGCACGACGGAATGGACATTGGCCGGGACGAGGATAAACGGTTCGTCCCTGGTGGCCTTGCCGTCTTCCGGAGCGATGGCGATGAACTTGCCTTCGAGATCGTCGAGGAGGAGACGGGCGGAGTCGCTGTCTTCCTGATTGTTCGGACGTCTCTCGTCGGACCGCGCGTCGTCGATGCCGACAGACGACGGCGGCACAGCGGAAAAGGCGGCGGACGGCGTCGGGACATTGGTCGGGTGGGCGAGCCAGGGCGGAACGTCGTCATCATCCTCGTCGTCGGTCGGATCGGACTCGGCGCCGTTGTCGAGGCCGATGGCGGCGTTGTCTCGTGCGATCGGGGAAAGGGGTTCGTCCGGCACCGCCGACGGGGCCTTGGTTTTGTCCGGCGCGGTGTGGTCGGCCGGGATGGTACGGTTACTTACGGAGGAATGGATTTCGTCCACCAGTTCAACCAGCGTGGCGGCAATTTTTTCAATTTCCGGATCTATTTCTTCCGTCGCGCTGGCAGAGGCCGGCCGTGGCGTATCCGGAGTGCGGCGGGCGGCGGTATTCCGACGCGGCGGCGGGAGCGCTTCCCCGGCGGCGGGCCGGTCGGGAACGGGGGCGGCGGTATCGCCCGGGACGCCCTTGTCTGTCTCGGCGCCGCCGACGCCGCGCCGCATTTTCTCAGCGGCGAGGTGGACCCGGGTTTTATCCATTGTGTCGGCGGCGTCGAAAAAAGCGTCGAGGCCATCGTCATCCAGGGAATCGGAATCCATGCCAACGGACCATTCTACAAGCTGTTAAAACTGACGTTTCCTCGCCCCGGGATAGAAGGTCCGGCAGGCTTGATATCGTTCGGATCGTGGTCGAATGACACACCTGAGGAGCCTCTCTAAACGTATCCGGCAGTGAGACGGCGTTACTGGATAGGTTCTACAGCATTTCACGTAAGATTATAAGATGCTCGTTGTTACAACTTTGGATATGACCGCCACGGAAGAACCACGACACTTTATAAATCAACACATGGCATGCCCCGTGTGCCATGATCGGCTAAGGTCGGGCGCCACCCATTATAGTGCGAAATGACCGACCATGAAGCAAATCCCCAAATACCGTGCTTCGCCATAAGGCTGTCCAGCCCGGTACTCGGTCCCTGCCCGACCTGCCCGACCTGCCCGACCTGCCCGACCTGCCCGCGACCGGTGTCGGTCGATGTTCACCGTTTGCCGCCTCTCTTCACGCCGGCATCGAAAACTCCGGCTCACTGGCCTGCACACAGCCACCGGTATCATAGTCCTGATCACTGTACGGTTTCAACGAAAAAATCTAGCCATTTGTCGATTTATCGCAGTGCCGGCCGTGCTGGTTACAGAGGAATGGACAGAATCGCCGGATAGAACACGCACATATGTAATCATCGGCCACGCCTGGGAACGGCTCCACGGTATCTTTGGCAGACCCTGGAAAAATCAGAAAAAGAAAACATTTGTAAATGGGTGCGGCAAAGGAATTGGCAGGCGTTTAGTCCAGCCCGGCACCGGCACCGGCCGATCCGGAGGGCGGCCGGGAAAAACTCTCGGCACGATCCGGGGGAGTGAAAATTGGTAAATTTTGACAACATAACGATAACCCGATGGTAGTCAAGATGATGTATGGTTTTTTTTGTGGCTGTTTCGGTAAAAAGATCCCGCGTTAGTTCACGGTATGTTTTCCAAAATAACGAGGGGTAAAACAGTCGATATCGGCGACCGAAGGGATCAACTCCAACGGGAAAAGTCCGGCCAAGGCTGTCGATGCCGTGCAGTCATGCGACACGCTAACACATTTCAGGACAAAAACTTGCCGGATTAACGGAAGTAACTTCGAGTAGGAGGATGCCAAGCGTTAATAATAAATGTTAAAAAGTTACTTGACATTTTTCGGTTTGTGAATATTGTGTTGTTTAGGGCTGTGAATGAGTGTTAACAATATCTCTGACATTCACGTCACCGGCCTGTTAATTTTACCCCTCACCCTGGTTCCCGTCTGATCTCGACCGTGCGGTCGAGGGCGGGAACCTTTTTTTCGCGCCTGAGCGGATGAGGGTGAAATTGACGATATGACATGGATTTACTGAAGATCCTCTCGTAACTGCCAGCGGTCGAGGGCGAACGGTCCGCCGGTCGCCGGGATTCCCGTCTTGACAAACACGTTAACATGGTGGACAATAGGTACGGTCAGGCCTTCTTCCTGGTGGGCGGGTATGCGCCCCAGTCCCTCGGCGGCGAAGGAGGCCCTTGCCCGTTCATTTCCCGGGCCAGTTTTTTTAAACGGTCTGTGGAGGTGCCAGCGGCTGGCCGGCAATCCCGTAACTCCCGGTGACACGGACGCTCGGCGCTGTACGGCGGTGCCTGGCGGGAACGGGTGAAAACGGTCAGTTTTCCTCAAGTGAATATAGCGAAGCATAAATTTAACGCGTACAGAGCCAGTCTTCATGCAATGTGAATGCCCTGGAGACAACTCTGTTTATCACGATTACAAGGAGACTCAGATGGATTTGAAGGGCTCAAAGACAGCGGAAAACCTGATGATCGCCTTTGCCGGAGAATCCCAGGCGCGCATGAGGTACACCTACTATTCCTCAAAAGCGCGGGCTGAAGGGTTTATGCAGATTTCGGCCATTTTCGAGGAAACGGCGAATCACGAAAAGGAACATGCCAAGCGCCTCTTCAAGTTCATGACCGGCGGCATGCAGGAAATCACCGCCTCCTATCCGTGGGGCGTCATCGCCAAGACCGGCGACAACCTCAAGGAAGCGGCTGACGGCGAACACCATGAAGCGTTCGAGATGTACCCGTCCATGGCCAAGACGGCGAAAGAGGAAGGCTTTGACGAAATCAGTGAAGCCATGCTCCACATCGCCGAAGCGGAAAAATACCATGAACGCCGCTACCTCGCCTTGCGGAAAAACGTTCTCGAAGGCACCGTGTTCAAAAAACCGACCAGCGTCACCTGGCGCTGCCGCAACTGCGGCTACAACCACACCGGCCCGGAAGCGCCGGATATCTGCCCGGCCTGCGCCCACCCGAAAGCGCATTTCGAGGTGTTGTGTGAGAATTACTAAAAACAGATCCATAAGGCGTGTTTTCCTCCAGACTACCGGACGAAAACAAGTCTGCCGGACCTTTTTCCTCGTCCGAGGGCGACGATACGACAGTAATCGAACAGCATGTAACCATGAAGCAGTGCGATAATTCGCTGTAGCCGGTTGTAGCCGGGCAGTTCCTGGATCTAATCGACCAGGTGGTCGCGCCTCGAGGCAGCGGCCGGTGAATACCGAGATATGTAATTTTACTATCAGGCTTTGTTTTATAAAACCGCCCCATCCAGCCCTCGTGGTTGGGTGGGGCGGTGTGTTTTATAGGGATGTTTTAATCGGCGGTGTCGAAAAGTGGGGACCCGAATACTCAGTCCGACACGACCAGGGCGAATTGGCGGAGCACCTTCTGGACCGATTCGAGAACTTCGACATAAATGTCATACACCCGTCCACCCTCCGGGGTCGGGTTGATAGTGCGCAGTTCAAGATACAGCGGTTCGCCGGGCGCCGCGCTAGTGGACAGGGGTTTAAGGGGTATGCAACTGCACGACGCCGCTACCCGACCGTTACGCACCGCGCCGTTTTCCGGCCGGATGAGTTCGAAAAGTTGGGCAGGACCGGCATCGCCG
>JAJBTL010000444.1:4976-8045 GCA_020860865.1 Planctomycetota bacterium
CCCGGCGAGTACCGAGCCGATCGAGGCGGCGGATGTCGTAGCCTTCGTCGGAAGTGTCAAAGGTGTCGAGATCGATAATTTGACTCTCGTCGATGTCCTCCTCCGATATGGGCGGATGGGAATGGCCATCGTCGGCGCCGTGCACAGCGCGGCCACCGGCGGCGAAAAGGACGAGGTGAACGGCAAGAATAAGAGTGAACGGACGCGAGGCTCCATGCATAGGAGGTTGTCCCCGATGGTACTGGCGTGATCCACCAGGTATTTTCAGCCGGGGGCGCGGCTTTGTCACGACGATGGCGGCGGCGTACCAGCGGGTACACGTGAACCGGCTTGACCGGCGAATGTACTTGTGCTATTCTGGGAGACAGCCGCTTCATTCTCGATAACGGCCAAAGGCGGTACTCTCGATCCAGAGGTGGCTCGCCGATGGTGAACGCTCGGCCGGAACGGTTTTACTTGCCCCTCCCTTCTCCCCACTTTGCAGTCAAGGAGCTCACAATGAACCTCAACCTGAACGAAATCTACAAGTGCAACTGTGGCGCGTTGCTTGAAGTGACGGCGTCTGGCGTCTGCGACGGCGAAGCGCCGGCCTGCTGCGGCAAGCCGATGGTGCTGCTGGCGGAAAACGTCACCGATGCGGCAAAGGAAAAACATGTGCCGGTCATCACCAAGGTGGACGGCGGCTACAAGGTATCGGTCGGCTCGGTGCCGCACCCAATGACGCCCGAACACTGGATTGTCATGATTGAACTCATCGCCGACGGAATCGTCATGCGGAAAAACCTGACGCCGACCGACGCTCCGGAAGCGGTTTTCCAGACCAATGCCACCACCGTCAAGGCCCGGGAATACTGCAACCTCCACGGCCTGTGGGTGGCGTCGGTGTAACGGACCGCATCAGGGTCCGATACACCACGAGGCAGGTTTCTCTACGACTCCATCTCCCTCACCTGGCGCGGCGGCCGATTATCCATGGCCGCCGCGTTTTTTTCGTTCAGAACGGTGGCAACGCGATTCCAACTATTGCCGAAGGCGGAAGGTACACTGCAAGTTACGTTTCCCTTGCCGACGGGCAAATCCCGCATCCGGCGGATCGGCATCAACCCAAACGGGAAATACGCCATTAGCCGTTGCACATCGGTTTCCTTTCTTTTATACTACCCCGTTCGCTCCCACACCATACCGTCCTGTGTCCCGTGGACAGCGTGACGGAATGGTCATGTGGATTGCGGCGGGCGCTTGCCGAATTTCCTGGTTTTCTTTCAGGATATTTCCGGCTGAACCGGTATTTCCGGTTGAAAGTGATAAATAGCCCTTGAAGGCTGGCCGATAAATAGGGTTGACGGACGTGACGGCCGATAGTGCGGCGTCGTGTCCTGTCATGGCGAGGGTGAAGACCGCGTTTTGGCCGGAAACGGCTCTGGCGCGGACCGTGGCTTCGACGACCGTGGCGCCGGTTCCGGACGGTTTCCGGATGATGGCCTCCCGTGGTTGTCGGGAGCGGCGTACCCCTTGCCACCGGACCAGCCGGCTTTACTGTGGGTGAAAAGCGGTCGTTCCGCCCGGGAAGCGCTTCCGGCCGGACGGCCCCGGTTCCTATCTGCATGCTGTTGGCCTCTTGGGGATAGTCCGAAACATGCTCGCGAGTATGTTCGGATACCCGAGTCCGGGATTTCCGGTCTTTTCGTCGCGGAAGCGGTGAAGGATTGTCTGGGCTGTGCGACAGGTGTCTTTTTTCCGCGATCGCGAATCCTTAGGCCGCTACGGTATGAGGGGAGTATTGATGCCACGAACAACAGGCGCGTCAAGCCGCCACTTTTTCGCACTGTTCCTCCTGTGCTTCGCGGTGCTCGCGTCCACCCTGTGGGCGCAGGAACAGTTCTACGACGGTTCCCTGGACGACTATTATCCGGACACCGGCGGTCAGACCGTCGCCACGCCGGACTACCTGTCCGCCTACGAAGACGACTATCCTTCCGCCAGCGGCGGAACCACCGGCTGGGAAAGCATTCCAGCCGACCCGGCCGCCGGCGCTCCGTCCGGCCCGCCCGCCTATGACGAATATTCCTACGAAGACTACGACTACGACGGTTACGGCGACGACGGTTATGACGACGCCGACTACCCGCCGCCCGGCCAGGCCGGTCAGGCTCCGGCCGGAGGCTATTCGCCGGCGCCGTGGACCGACGACAACGCCGGGTACGACGACGGCTTTGGCGGCGGCATGGAATCCGGCCCCGCCGACGACTACGGCCTTGGCGCCGCCGGCGACGAATACCGGGAAAACGGCCCCATCGGCGAAATCGGCGGTCCCGATGCCGAAGGCAACATGGTCACGGAAATCGAGGTCCTGAACACCGTCACCACGACGCCGGAACAGATTATCTACCGCATGTCCACCCGCGTCGGCCATCCGCTCCGCGAGCGCACCCTGGACGGCGACTTTCAGCGCCTCGCTTCCATGGGCGTGTTCGACGACATCCAGATCCGGAAGGAGATGGTGGCGGGCGGCGTCAAGATAACGGTGGTGGTCAGGGAAAAGGATATTATCCGCCGTATCGAATTTGTCGGCAACCAGCAGGTCGCCACCCGGAAATTGAACCCGCTCATCGAAAGCCGGGTCGGCGAACGCTATGACGCCGGCAAAGCCAACCGCGACCGCCGCGCCATCGAGGACTTCCTCCACCGGGAATACTATTACTTCGGCGAAGTCGAAGTGAGCGTCGAGCCGTTCGAGGACGGTGTCCGCCTCCTCTTCGACGTGTCGGAAGGCGGCCGCCTCTATGTCGGCGACATCCAGTTCCGTGGCAACACCGAGTTCAACCGGAAAGAGCTTCTTGCCAAAATGGAAACGAAGCGGTCCGGCCTCATTTCCCGCGGCAAATACCTCCGCCGCGCCTTCGAACGCGATCTTGAACGTATCCGCATGTCGTACCTGGACAAGGGCTTTCTCGATGTCCGGGTCATCGAGCGGCCGATGCAGATTACGGCCAACCAGCCGAAAAGCCGCTGGCAGCGCCGCGACGTGTTCATCAATGTCGACATCGACGAAGGCGAACAATACCGGGT
>JAJBTL010000113.1 GCA_020860865.1 Planctomycetota bacterium
TTTCCCTCAGAGTGGCGATGCTGATGAACCCCTGATTGGCCGTATCGTGAATCATGGCCCTGGCTGTCAGGGATAATTGTTCACAACCGTCACGATGCCAAATCACGGTATGCGTATCCAGTAACAGCCTCATTCCATGTATTCCTTGAAGTCTTCGAGAGGTGCGTCAAAATCGTCCGCCATCCAAATTTCACCCTTCCCTTGGCCAAAGAGTTCTCCAAGGCGGTTGACAGGGGTTTTGGGTTCTATCGTCAGCGTAACAATTGCCTCCCCCACAGGTACCTCGGGCGGAAGCTCGATGTTAATGTGACGATTGCTGGGGATTACGATTTTTTTTACTACGGTACTCATGACGATCTCCAAAAACCACTATGATAATTTATAAGTAACTTTGTCGCTCTTGCCAGGGAGTCATGCCAAGCCTGACGATATCAGTATATATCATATATGTCGCATTGCAAACGGCCCCGTCCGGAACGAGCCGGACAGGGCCGTTAATAATTAATTCATCGTACCACCTAAAACCTCACTCGCTCCGCAATAACTGCAAAATCTCATCCATATCCAACGACGCCGACTGGTCCGCCCCGGACAGCAGTGAATCGGCCAAATCGCGTTTGTTCTGGTGAAGCTGGACGATCTTTTCCTCAATCGTCGACGCCGCCACCAGCCGGTACACCGTCATCGGCTTTTCCTGGCCGATACGGTGGGCCCGGTCCGACGCCTGGTCCTCCACCGCCGGGTTCCACCATGAGTCCATGTGGATGACATAGTCCGCCGCCGTCAGGTTGAGACCGAGGCCGCCGGCCCGGAGGCTGATAAGGAACACGTCGCCGATGCCGGATTGGAAATCCTCCACCGCCTTTTTCCGCTGCCGCGCCGGCGTGCCGCCGTCGAGGTACTGGTACGAATAGTGCCGCTCGTCCAGGTAGCGCCGGAGGATGTGCAGGTGATCGACGAACTGGCTGAACACAAGCACCTTGTGGTTGTTGTCGACCAGTTCCTCCAGGGTCTCCCGGAACTGCTCCTGCTTCGCGGACACGATGCCTTCTCCGCCCGTCACCAGTTCCGGCGCGCAACAAGCCCGCCTGAGGCGCATGATTTCCGCCAGGATCTGGAAGCGTTTCTTCTCCGGGCTGGCCGGGTCCTGATCGAGCCGTTCCAGAGCGCCGCGCCGGAGCGATTCGTAAAACGCCCGTTCGCGGTCACCGAGTTCCACCGCCAATGTGATTTCCGTCTTCGGCGGCAAGGAGTCCAGGACCTGCGACTTGGTCCGGCGGAGAATGAACGGCCGGATCAGGCGCCGCAGGCGGTCGCCCGCCTGTTCGTCCTTCATCCGTTCAATCGGCACGGCGAACCGTTCCTGAAACCGCCGCCACGATCCAAGGAGGCTCGGATTGATAAAGCGGAACAGGTTCCACAGTTCGCCAAGGTGGTTCTCGATGGGCGTGCCGGTGGTGATGAGCCGGAACGACGCATCGAGTGACATCGCCGCCTTGGACCGCTTTGCCGACACGTTCTTGATTGCCTGCGCTTCGTCCAGCACCACCGTCGCCCACTTGATTTTCGACAACAGTTCGTCCTCCTGCCTGAGGAGGCTGTAACTGGTGATAAGGACATCCCCGGGGCCGAGGCTTTCAAGATGCGCTTCCCGGTCACCGTCCGCGAACGGCCGCATGCGGAGGCCGGGCGCGAACTTGGCCGTCTCGGAAATCCAGTTGTGACAGACGCTCGTCGGCGCGACGACGAGGGCCGGTCCGCCACTGCCGCGCCGCGCCAGCATGGCGAGCGCCTGGACGGTTTTCCCCAAGCCCATTTCGTCGGCGAGACAGGCGCCGGCGCCCCATTCGGACAGCCGCGCCATCCAGCGGAAACCTTCCAGCTGGTAGTCACGGAGATCGGCGAGGAAATTGTCCGGCACCTCGGCGGTGAAATCGGCCAGTTCGCGGCGGCGCTCGAGCTGGCGGCGCCATTCATGGTCGGCCTCGAGATCAGCTCCGGCCTCTTCCAGATCGTCCAGGACCATCCCGGCCAACGACGGCAGGCGGAAGATGCCGTTATGGAATTCCCCGGCCGCTTCGAGGTCGCTGAGTTGCCTCCGGAGTTCGTTTGTCAGGGCGACGAATTCGCCGTCGGCAATCTGGACAAAACGCCCGCCCGACTGTTTCATCGCGGCGAGAAGGGTCTGGATGTCGACGACGAGGTTTTCGTCGATGATGAGGGAACCGCTCAGTTCAAACCAGTCCGCCGAACTGTTGACGCGAATCCGCAGCCCGCCGATGCCCCTGGTCCGCCGCACCCGGAAGCGTCCGCCCTTCGGCCAGGTCAGGAGGGCGCGGCCGTTCAGGTCTTCCGTTTCGGCGAGGAACTGAAGGGCCGCCTCCGGATCGTCCAGGCTCCACGACAGTTCCCCGTCCTCGTGGCTGTGGAGGGCGGGACAGGCCTCGACGGCGGCGGCGACGAGGTTGATCTCTTCCTCGAGGTCGCGGGTGGCCCGGAGGACGCGGTCGTCCACCGTGCCGGTGAGGATGCGTCCGCCCCGGCCCGGCCGATAGGCCGGCCCGTCGTCTCCGAGGGGATGGACCCAGACCTCGACCTTCAGCCCGACGTTCTGGGGAATGACATGGAACCGCGGCCGCGAATCGGCCTGGATCGGTTCCCCTTCCCCCGCCAGTTCCGGAATGTCCGACTGGACCCGGATGGACCCGGACAGCTTCGTCAAGGTCTCCAATGCCTCGTCCCGGCCCCGGGCCGGAATGGCCAAACCTTCCCCGACCACCCGGGCCAGCCGCCGTTCCCGGCCGCCGAACTGAAACACCCGTATCCGCGTCGGCGTCTCGAACCGCGCCAGCGTCGCCGGCAGGAGGTCGACATCGACGGACTGGCCGCCGGTGTCGTCCGGCAGGAGGTCGCGGAGGGTCGGCTCCATGGCGATTTCGCACCCGGGGTCGCGGTCCGTCACCATCAGTTCGAACTGCCCCGGGACGATGTCGATTTTGGCTCCGCCGGTATCGCCCCGGTACACGAGGGGATGCCCGACGAGATGGACCAAGGCCGCCGCGATGTCGAAGCGGAACCCCTGGGACATGGCCCCGAAGTCGTAGCGAAGCGTCGAAAATACCATCCGGTCCTGATCACTGACATAGTTCAGATCGGCCGCGTGTTGAAAAATCCGTTTCAGGGCGACATTCCGCCCCTTCGACCACGACCCGTCCTTGGTGAGCGTCTGTTCAATCGGCTGGACATCGAACGGGAGAAACGGATCGTCCGGCTGCGGCGGCACGCTGACGAGCCAGGCCAGGCGCTTCCCGGCCGGCGCGTCGTCGTCGCCGACATCGCCGGTCAGCTCCTCCAAAGCTTCGAGGCCCCGGCGCCAGGCGTCGTCCGAGTTGAAGAGAGCGGTCAAGGCCGGCCAGCGGCCCGGCACGTGTTCGATGCCGTTGGCGGCGTCCTGAAGCGCTTCGTACTGGGAGGCGAGCCAGCGGTAGCCGCCGGCCTTGGCCCGGGCGGCGCAGTCGCGGAACACCGGCGCCAGGGCGGACAGTGACCCGGGATCGACCCGGAGCACGGCGAGGCCGTAGGTGAGGAGTTCCAGAGGCGTGCACGTCTCCGGCCGGGTAAGGAGGGCCTTCGCCGCCGACGCCTGGCCGACCATGAACAGGAAGGCGCTCCGGAGATAGGTAAGGGCGCCGAAATACTCGTGGTTCTGGAACGCCGTCCCTTCGAGCCGGTGAAGCATGGCGTCGACGGCGTCGTTGTCCGACCCGGAGAGGACGGCGAGGGCCTGCCAGACCGCCGCCGAACCGGTCGGGAGAAGGGGCGTGCCGGATCGCTTCCGGGCCAGCGAGCGGGCGACCAGATCCGTGAGATCCGGCGACCCTTCCGCCACCGCCACTGGGAGCGGCACAAATGCCGCCGTCTCCTGGGACGACGAAGCGGCCGCCTTCGCGAGCTTGGCCGCGTCCCGCAGTTTTCCCTTGAGGACGAGCGTCTCCACAAGGATGGGGAGGAGGTCCATTTCCACCGCCGGCCGCGTCGCCGACGTGCTCCTATCGGCAATGTCCTTCGCCAGATCGACGAGTGGTCCCGGATCGACCAGCCCGTCCAGACACTGCCGGAGGGCGCTGGCGAGGACCGGCGCGAAAATGGCCGGCTTCGCCGTCCGGCGCCAGGAGTCGTCCGGCTGGAGCTTGACCAGGGTGGCCAGGAACACGCCGCCGCCGCCGGGTTCGACGGTGGACAACGTATCGAGTTCCTTCGCCGCCAGCCGCCAGTCCCCGGCGTGGAACGCGAGGCGAAAGCGCCGCTTCGGACTGTCGTCGGCGCCGACGCCGTGCCAGTCCCGGCCGCGCGTCTCGGTGAGGGCGGCCTTGGCGAGGGGGAGAAAGCGGCCGTCCCGAACGGCATGGCGGATGGCGATTTCAGCCACGTCCGGACGGCAGCGCCAGAGCCGGGTTTTTTGCCCCCTGACGTCCTGGGTTGATTCCTGGACAAAGCCGGCCTTGGTCAGACGGGCCAGCCGGGTGGCGACGATCTGCGGCGAAAAGGCCCGGAGGTGCGACTCACGGCAGCCGGCGCTCCCGAGGCACGACGACACCAACGGCGCCGCCGCCGGCTCGTAAAGGGCCGACGTCGCCTGGAGAACCATCTGATCAGCCACGGTTAATTCATTATATTTATCAATCGACGCAACAGCGGTCGTTTTGCCTGACATGCCTGGTGCTACCCTTCCCTCGTCAGTGGGCGCGCCGTGAAGAACGCGCCGAAGCGGACTAAGTCCTCACCCGCGAAATGCCGGGCCGACAGCCGCCGTGTGGCCACACCGAAATTCGGTGCCGGCTTTACGGTACCTTACAGAGGCAAAAGTACGCTGTCGACTTTTTAAAAATTCCAGCTTCAATCAACACGACCATTACTGTCCCGGTCGTAAAATTTCGAACTCACCATTATACGATAACTGCACCGTCCCGGCGAGAGGTCGTTCAAGATTTTCCGAAAAATGGTCGATAACAACACATATATACCCGCGTGGAGTACGGAGCGGATACGGGACACCGAGGGGTCCCATACGGAACGCGGCCATAAATGTAAGAGGGGCCGGACGCGCGGTTGGGCCAGTCCCGTTGACTGCCGCCGCTGCCGTCCGTTCCGATCTGAACGCCGCGCCGAGCGGACGTGTTTGCGAGGCGCTGTCGATGACGCACCAATGATGAAGAGGCGAATCACCGCGCCGGCGATGCCGCTCTGAAAGGTTGAGGAAAACCATGAGGAAGTCAATTTCCATCCAGACCATGTTCGTCGACGTGCCGTTGTACGAACGGTTTGGCAAGGCCCGGGAAGTCGGCTTCGACTTTGTCGAACTGGCCGACTGGACGCAACTCGACCTGACCCGGGTCAGACAGGAACTGGATCGCCACCGCCAGCACGTCTCCGCCATCGGCGGCAGCGGCCGCGAGTCGCTCATGAACCCGTCGGACCGGGACAACTTCATCGAGTTCCTGTCCCAATCCTGCGCCGTCGCCAAGACCTTCATGTGCCAGAACATCATCCTCGACGCCAAGCCGAGCGTCGAACCGACCGGCCCGCTCCGGGCCAAACCGACCGAGGTCCAGCTTGTCGCCGCCGCCGCCCTCGCCCTTCAGGAGGCGTCCGCCAAGGCCATCCGGACCGGGATGAGCCTGTTCCTCCGGCCGCTCTGCATCAACCCGCGCCTCCACGACACGGTCCAGAACATCAGGAACACCGGCGACATCATCCGGGTGGTCAATTCCCCCGTCGTCCGCCTTTGCCTCGACTGCGCCGGCCTGCCGCTCGCGTCGGAACCGGTCCGCGACACCCTCGTCACCCTCCGGGACCTTGTCGGCTATGTCCATATCGGCAACGAACCGGCCGAACGGCTCAAGGAAATCGGCGCCGCCCTTCGGGAACTTCTCCATTACGAAGGCTTCGTCGGCTTCACGGCGGGCGGGCACACGACGCTTTAAAAAAAGATTGTCATACTCTCTTTCGCTTCATTGGGAGTTTTAAAAATACCCACACGAAAGCGCCCGGAACAATGACGTTCCGGGCGCGTTACGTTTCAATGACCACCGGCACGGCGGACGCGTCACACTGTCACGACGCCGACGCCTTCCGCTGCTTGTACTGTTCCAGCACTTCCGCCGGAACCGATACCCGGCCGACGAGGCTGCCGGCCATGGACATGCCGTTGGTGGCGGCCTGGTAGAGTTCGCGGAACTGTTCGTGTTCCGGGCTGTTCAGAACCAGTTCGATTTCTTCCCGCCGTGGGTGGTCGCCGACGAGGCGCATGGCGCCTTCCGCATCGGAGTAAACCCGGAGGTACTGGTAGTCTTCAACATCCATTTCTTCCAAAATATTCGAGAGGAGGTTTTGCAGGCCGATAAGGGTCTGTTGTGACTCGCCGAGGGCCGACTCGACCGAGGTCCAGTCCACCACGGCGCCGAGGTCGGATTCGTCGATGACGTACTCGGCGGTGTCCATGTATTCGGCGTCGGCGGCGGCGAGGAGGTCGAGGAAGGCGTCGAGGACCGCCGTCTCCACCCGCATCGCGTCGAGGTTGTGGGACCAGACCTCGGCCTCGTTCGCGATATACCCCATCGGGTCCGTGTCGGCGACGCTTTCGGCGGCAAAGGAGATCTCCCACGGCGCGGGGGCCGCACACTCCGGCGGCGAGGTGCCGTCCAGGACCGGCTCGCCGACGAGGGCGGCTTCGGCCGGCTCCAGGAACGCGTCGTCCCGGGCCGCATCAGTCATGGCGGTCGCGGTTTCAGCCGCGTACACCGTATCATCCACTACGCTCATAGTCACACCATCCTTTCCGGATCATCCGAAGCTGTCCCTGCCTCGTGCTGCGCGGTGGCGGCGGCGGTTCCGTATCACGTTTCCGGGAACGCCGGCCGGCCGCATCCTTGATCCAACAATCGTCCGAGACTTCTTTTTTTATCGACCATCCGCCGGATTTTCTTTTCCGATAATGACGGCGGTGTACATTTTTATCCGGTCGTGAGACTCCTTATATTTCCTTCAAGTGAATCCTACACCAGTGTCCGAATTGGGAATCCGGGCCGACCGCCGCGCGACCGCCACAAATATTTCCCGTTCATGGAAGTCATGCCTGGTTACACCGCTTCGGCCAGACTGTCCGCCTCGTCCGATGTTTTCGTGGTGGTGATGGTCACCTTCTCCTCAGACATTTCCACTTCCGCCTTCCGCATAAAGCCGTAGGCCATTTCGCCGCCACTGGAGACGGTGCGGAAGCCGAGGAGGCGGTCCTTCAGGGCGTCGATGTTGTCCTTGATGGCGCCGACCGGGTCCTGTTTGTAGGCATCGCCGAAGCCGGGTTCGGTGGCGCCGGCATCGACCAGGGCCGCCCGCGCCGCCATGAGGGCGAAGCGTTTTGTCATGGTCGAGGTCGACCCGTCCGCGTTGTTGAAGGCTTTCGACAGATTTGCCGCGCCGGTGGCGTCGGAGCCGCCGACGGTCATGCCGCCGGTGCCGTTCAGGCCCATGGTGTAGGTATCGCCGGCCGAGAGCCCGAGCATACCGGACATGGAACCGAAGGCGGATGAGAAATCGTTGAAGTCGGCGAGGAAGTCGTTCTTGACGTCAAAGAGGCTTTTCGCCCCTTTCCGAACGTCGTTCCCCGGGAAGATGCACGAAAAGACGTCGAGGGACCGGGCCCGTTCCAGCAGTTCCTGGCTGGTGGCCGAGACCTCGACATTATCGCCATAGGCGTTGCCGTAGCGGTTGCCGGTGAGTTGAAGATAATCGACGGTGGCCTTGGTCTTGGTCTGGGAAAAGGTGGCCTGGGTCGAGTAGGTGTTTTGTAATGCGCTTCCAATAGCAGTCATGGTCGCCTCCTCTCACGTCGTAATGGACTGACGAACGAAGAGGAGGAAATGCAACCGTGATGCCAAAAAATTACCCCCACCAAGGACACAGTTCCTGGGCAGGGGCGTGGGAGGAGGAAAATCGGAGAATGGCCCGAGAGGCCTATTCCCTTTATA
>JAJBTL010000140.1 GCA_020860865.1 Planctomycetota bacterium
CAAGAGGATCCCGGCCAAGGCGCCGCGCCACGCATATCTGGCCTGGTCCTCGTCCCCGACAACGCAGAGGTTGTTCCGGGGGGGGGCGGCGAGGAGGCGGACCAGGTCGAACTGGACCTGGTTGGTGTCCTGGAATTCGTCGACCATGATCTGGCGGAAGCGGTCGCGCCAGTAAGCGATTGGCGCCTCATGGTTCCGAAGGAGGACAAGGCATTGGAGGAGGAGGTCGTCGAAGTCCAGGCAGTTCTGCCGCCGGAGCCCTTCTTGATAACGGCGGTAGATGGCATGGAGGACATGCTCGTCGTCTTCCGTCATTATGCGGGAAAAGTCGTCCGGGCTGAGGCCGCGATTCTTGAGTGAGCCGATATTCCGGAGGGCGTCTTCCGGCTTCAGGGTGGCGGCGCCGCGCACGGTGGAGGCGGCTTTCCGCACGAGCGCCATCTGCTCGCCGTAATCGCAGATGGAGAAGGACGGCGTATAGCCGAGGAGTCGGGCGTCCCGGCGAATGATTCGCACCGCCAGGCTGTGGAAGGTGGCGATGACGAGATCCTTCAGGCTGCACTTTTTCCTGACGAGGGCGCGGAGGCGCTGGCGCATCTCCCCGGCCGCCTTGTTCGTGAAGGTGACGCTAAGAAGGTTTTTCGGATCAAGCCCGTTCCGGAGCAAACGCGCCATCCGTTCGGTGACGACGCGGGTTTTCCCGGTGCCGGCGCCGGCAAGGATGAGGAGCGGGCCGTCGTTATGGCGGACGGCGGCCTGTTGTTCTGGGTTGAGACCCGGCATGGTTCAGCCTTTGATTGTTTCTGGATATTTTTCCGGTTGTTTTATATGATTTTGAGGTTGGCGTGGTTCATGCCATGTCATGGAGACAACATATACCTCATTACCCGAAAAGAAAAAGACGCCATCCTTCAGGACGGCGCCGGACGGGGAATTGTACGTCTCCCGCCTGAAAATGCAAGGAAAGAGCGCTGGGCGGAGCCGCCAATGCCGTAAGTGCTACAATGACTTCATCTTTGTTGAAGCGATTTTTGTCCGAGGCGTTTGCCAAAGGTCCAGCCATCCCCTATCCTTGTCTTTTTCCCGTTATAACCGTGCACAAAGGAAGTGTTTTTACCTATGGATAAGGAAGACTTGCGCCGGGCCATCGACCGTGTGGACGACGAGCTGCTTCGGCTCTTGAAGGAACGCCAGGCGTTGGCCGGGCAGTTGGGCGAGTTGAAACGCGGCCTCGGCCTCCCGATTTACGATCCGCAGCGGGAGGAGGAAATCCTCGCCCGGCAAAACGCGGCCCGGGACAGCCTGGAGGAAAGGGCCATCACCTCGGTCTGGCGGGAGATTTTCTCCGCCTCCCGGCAGGCGCAGAATCCCCTTCGGGCCGCCTACCTCGGGCCGGAAGGCACCTTTACCCACCAGGCCGCCATCGTGAAATTCGGCACCTCGGCGGAACTCATCGCCGCCCACACCATCGCCGCCGCCTTCGGACTGGTGGCGAAACACACGGTCGACTACGCGGTCCTCCCGGTGGAAAATACGCTCCAGGGCGTGGTCGGGGAGACTGTCGACCTTCTTGGCGCGGCCCGGAAGGCGCTCATTATCGGCGAAGTGACGTTGCCGATTCATTTTGTTTTTTCCTCGGTCTGCGACCGGCTCGAGAATATCCGGACGGTGTATTCGAAACAGGAAGCGTTCCCGCAGTGCGCCAATTTCCTCAACCAGCCGGCCCTCGATGAAGCGCGGCGGGTGGCGGTGGCGTCGACGTCGGAGGCGGTGTGGCGGGCGAAGGAAGACCCGACCGGCGCGGCGTTGTCGACGGAGGTGGCTGCCAACCAGGCCGGCGTGCCGATACTGTTCCGGAATGTCGAAAACAATCCCCGGAACAAGACGCGGTTCCTCGTCCTCGGCCATGACCAACCGGCACCGGGAGGCGATCACAAAACAAGCGTCTTCGCCAAGGTCCAGAACGTCGCCGGCGGGCTGGAAGGGCTCCTCGCCGCCTTCAAGCGGAACAACATCAACCTGACGAAAATCGAATCGCGGCCAATGGACGACGCCGCCAATTTCGAAACGTGGTTTTATATCGAATTCGAAGGTCATCTGAACGATCTGGCGGTCCGGAGCATTTTTGAAAAACACGACCTGGTCTGGCTCGGCAGTTACCCCAAAGGCAACGCCATCGAGGACGTCCCATGGAACTAGGCATAGGGTTTGCCGTCGGCATCTTTGCCGGCGCGGTGGTATCGGTGATAGTGGCGCTCATTATCGCCATCTCCCGGCGGGCCATCAAGACATCCACGAAAACGCGGATTGTCGAGATGAAAGCTATCGCCGACGCTGCGGTGAAAACGACGGCCAAGGACACCGCACCGGATCAACCGGCCGCGCCGGCCGGCGCCAAGCCGGAAGAAACGCGCCGCCCCGGCCGGAACACCATCGTCGTCGGCGCCATTGAACAGCGCGATCAGCAGCTCAATAAGAGTATCCAGGAAGTCCGGGATCTCCTCCTGCAACTCGCCACCGTCATCTCCGCCACCGAGTCGGCGAGCGGCGAAGCGGCCGACACCTTCTCGACGGCGCGCCGCGCCATCCGGAATCTCGGCGACGTCGCCGCCTCGTCCGAACTGGCCGAGGCCCAGCGGGTGCTTGTCGAGGAAATTGACCGCGTCATCCGTTCCAACGCCAAACTCCACACCGAACTCGACCGGGCCAACCAGGGGATTGCCGAACAGCGCCGGCAAATCGAGGAGCTCCGCGTCCAGGCCCGCATCGACGGTTTGACGAGAATTCCGAACCGCTCCGCCTTCGACGAACGCCTGGCAGAGTATATTTCCCTCCTGACCCGGGCCAACCTCACGTTCAGCCTGCTCCTCCTTGACGTCGACTTTTTTAAGCGCGTCAACGACGTCTATGGCCACGTGAACGGCGACCGGGTGCTCCGGGGCGTCGCCGCCCGGGTCTCGGACGCCATCCGCCAGAACGACTTCGCCGCCCGCTACGGCGGCGAGGAATTCGCCGTCATCTTCCCGGCGACGGATGTCAAGGACGCCTACCAGGTGGCGGACCGGCTCCGGCAGGACATCGCCAAGACGAATTTCCGCCTGGACGACCAGGTAGTCAAGATGACCATATCCGGCGGCCTGGCCCAGGCCCAGCCCGGCATGACGGCGGAACACATAATTGAAGAAGCCGATTCCGCCCTGTACCAGGCGAAAAACACCGGCCGGAACCGCGTTCTCGTGGCCGGCGTGAACAAGACGGAACGAACGGAAAAGACAACGTAAAGCAGGCGGCGTCAACAAAAGTGGTGCACGTAAAGTGTACATTAGCTCCAAACGATGCGGAAAAACCGGTCGTCAGGGAAGACGGAAGGGTACGGCGCGGCGGCGGACAGGTCTCTCTATTATTGTATAATTGATAGACCCCGAGGACCGCGTCCATGGCGTTACCCAAGGAAACCGATCTCTTCCCGCACCTCAAGGCGTGGCTGGAAGCGGAGGGCTACACCGTCCGCGCCGAAGTCAAGGGCTGCGACATCGCCGCCGTCAAGGACGGGCGGCTCGTCCTGGTTGAAATCAAGCGCGCCATCAACCTGGACCTTGTCTACCAGATAATTCGCCGTCAGGCCGCCGACGCCCTCGTCTACGGCGCCGTCCCCGCCCCGAAGGACTTCGACAAACGCTGGCGCGAAGGCGTCCGTCTCCTCCGGCGCCTCAAGGCCGGGCTTATCCTCGTCTATATGAATCCGGAACCACGGGTGGAACTATTACTCCATCCGGAACGCGTCGAAAACACCCGCCGGGTCACGACCAAATCCTATCTCGAAGAAATCGCCGGCCGGAGCGTCGACGCGAACATTGGCGGCTCTCCCGGCTGGAACACGATGACGGCCCATCGGGAAAAGGCCCTCGCCGTGGCGGTGGCGTTGGAACGGTTCGGCCCGGCGCCGAAACACCTTCTCTGCCTCACCGGCGCCTCGGCCATGACCGGAAGCATTCTCAGGCGGAACAAGGACGGCTGGTTCGTGCGGGTCGCGCCGGGCGTCTACGATCTCAGCGACGCCGGCCGGGCTGCCCTCGCCAGCTACCACACCCTTGCCGATGCGCTTCGCGAAAAGATGGCGAAGATCCAGTTGTAGAACGGGCTTATTGTCCTACGCACAGGTAACGCTACCCATTAGCCCCGTTCCCCATCGCTCGTATCGCGTCTCCCATGCGATCTCCATAATCACACACCAGCCGTTGCCAGTTCGCTATTAGGTGCGCCAGCCCGGGGAGCGTCGCCAGCCAGGGTTTCAATAAACGGCAGGACATCGTGCTGGAACGGAATGCAGTACATGGCGCTGTCCGAAAAGCGGCCGACCTTTATGGTGATGGCGTCGCAGTCGAGAGCGGAAAACATGTCCTCGTCCGTGATGTCGTCGCCGATGGCCATGATGAAATCATACGGACCCTTGTCGAGAAGGCGGCGGATTTCCTGGCCCTTGTTGAATTCGGGAACCTTCAATTCGACGATTTTCCGACCGCGCATGACCTGGAGCCCGGCCAGCGCCGCCGGCCGCATGAGGGCGTTTATGAGCTGGGTGACGCGGAGTTCGGCCAGCCAGTCCTCCACGTCCCGGTAGTGCCAGACGAGGGCGGTCTGTTTGTTTTCGATATGGGATCCCGGCGTGTGGTCGGTGACGTTCTGGATGATTTCCATGACGTCCCCGCTCCACACCATCTGGCCGTAATCGCCCTGCCACTGCCCGTTTTCCCGGAAAAACGCCCCGTGCTCGGCCGACAGGCGGATGGCTGGATTTGGGAACCAGTCGCCGAGGGACCGCTTGTCCCGGCCGCTACATATGACGACGGTGTTGCCGCTGTCCGCCGCCAGCCGGTCCAGGGAGTCCAGGAGATCCCGGGTCGGTGTGGCCTTGGCCGGATCGCTGACGAGCGGGGCGAGGGTGCCGTCGTAGTCGAAGACGAGGAGGCGCCGCCTTCCCGCCCTGAAGCGTTCCCGGATGTCGTCGATGCCGCCCGGGCCGAGAATTTTCCGGCGCAGTTCGTCGTTCCGCGCCTTGGCCTTGGTCAGTTCCCGCATGAATTCGCCGGCCCAGGCCGTGACGTCGCGGCGGGCCAGGAGCGCCTGCATGTCCCGGAGGGCGGACAGCTTGTCCGCGTCCGGCATGGTCAGGGCCTGGAAGATGGCGTCCTCGATTTGTTTGATGTTCGTCGAATTGACGATGATGGCCCGCCGCAGTTCGTCCGCCGCCCCGGCCATTTCACTGAGGATAAGGACGCCGGGAGCGTCCCGTTTGGCGGCGAGGTATTCCTTCGCCACCAGATTCATCCCGTCCCGGAGCGGAGTGACGAGGGCGACGTCGGCGAGGTGGTACATGGCGGTCAGTTCGTCGAAGGAGAACGAGCGGTAGAAATAATGCACCGGCGTCCAGCCGATGGTGGCGTACTTACCGTTCAGGGCGCCGACCTGCGTGTCGATTTCGTTTTTGAGTTCCCGGTACATCTCGACATTGTCCCGGGACGGCACCACCACCATGAGGAGGGTGACCTTTCCCCGGTATTCCGGATGGCTTTCAAGAAAGGCGTCGTAACTGCCGAGGCGGGTCAGGATGCCTTTCGAATAATCGAGCCGGTCGACACTGAGGATGACCTTCGACTCGCCGGCGATGCCGCGCATCATTTCGGCATGGGCCGCCACTTCCGGCGTCGTGATGGCGTCGTGGTAGAGCGGGTAGTTGATGCCCATGGGGAACGCTTCCGTCTCGGATATCCGGTCCTCCAGTTGGACTTCGTCGACGCGGCATTCGAGGTTGAGGACGCGGTAGACGGCGCTGATGAAATGGCGCATATAGTCGTGGGTATGAAAGCCGACCAGGTCGGCGCCGAGAAGGCCTCGGAGGATGGCGGCCCGTTCCGGGAGGCAGCGGAACAGTTCGTATGAGGGAAACGGGATATGGTGGAAATAGCCGATGCCGACATCGGGGATGCGCTCCCGGATCATCCCGGGGAGGAGCATCAACTGGTAGTCCTGGATCCACACGAGATCGCCCGGTTCGACTATTTTCATCGCTTCGTTACAGAACAGCTCGTTCACTTCCCAATACGCCCGGCGGTAGTCGTCGTTAAAGACAATATTGGAATAGAAGTAATGGCAGAGCGGCCAGATAGTGCTGTTCGAATAGCCTTCGTAATAGTCGGCGATCTGTTCCTCACTCAGGTAGACCGGGTGGAGAAGCTGGTCCCCGAGTCGCCGGTCGATTTCGGCCCGTTCGGCCGGGTCGTCGACATGGACGCCGCACCAGCCTATCCAGTGCTTTGGTGCGTCCGTCTCCAGGGAATCGAGGCCGGTGGCGAGGCCGCCGCCGCTCCGGGTAAAGGAAATGCCCGAATCGCCCCGCTTGACCGTCACCGGCAGGCGATTCGAAATAATGACGTATTTCATGACAGGCGCTCCACGCCCCTCTCGTAACCACCCATCCTTTATTGTAATCGGCCGGCATCGATACTTCTCGCCAGCCGTCACGCAAGACCGCGCGAGCAGTTAAAATACACATGAATGATTTAAAATAAACCAAAACAGATAAAATAAACGCTTGAATTTTGGCCGTTTTATGGGTATACTGCACGACGAGGGGTTCCTTGGGGGAGGAACAACCGGAGGCGATCCTGCCGTTGTTTTCCACTGCCACCATGCCTATTTCATCCCGCCAGCCGTTCCGGACCGCTTCCGGACAGGGCTGCACCGCATTAACGTATAGCGGAAAGTATTGCCGGCCGCCCGCGCGGCGGTCCGGCCGCGACATCCCTACCCTGCCATCGAGGGGACCTCTATATAAGGAGAGCGTATGCTTACAGTAGGCAGTTTGTTGTACATGATAATTGTCGGCCTCGTCATCGGCCTCATCGCCGGAGCCATTACCCGTGGTTCCGGGCTGGGCTGGCTTGGTTCCATTATTCTCGGCATTGTCGGCAGTGTCGTCGGTTCGTTTCTGGTCGGCCTTATCGGCATTACCAGTTACGGCCTGATCGGCCAGATCATTGTCGGCGTCCTCGGCGCCTGCATCGTCCTCGCCATCGCCGGGTGGATTACGTCCCGCCGCCCGGTATGACCCTGTTCGAATCGGCGCCGCTCCAGGGCAACCGGGGCGGCGCCGGTTTTCGTCTGTAACGCATTTTTACATACACCTGTTCGCTCACCTGGGCATGTTGAGAAATTCGGTCCGGTCACGGCATTCACCGGGAACGCGGTCGGCACGTCAGCGCCAGCCATGGCGAAAACACACGACGGCCCGCCGGCGCCCGCGTCCGTACTCCGACGGGATTTCCCGCTGCCATAAAGGATTCGCCATGAAAGAAGAAATCGACACTTCGCGCCGCGACTTCCTTACCGGCGCCGCGGTCGCCCTTTCCGGCCTCGCCATCACCGCCACCGGACTGCCGCGCCTCGCCTTCGCCTCGGCCCAGCCGGCCCGCCAGGCCATGATGGAATGTTACGCCCCCGGCTACTTCGACCAGATGGAATGGTGCACCCTCATCACCCTGACGGACATCCTCCTCCCGGACGACGAGACCGGCCCCGGCGCCGTCGCCGCCCTCGTCCCGGTTTACATCGACAAACAGATGCAGACCGAATACGGCACCGGCGGCCTCTGGTACATGCAGGGACCGTTTTACCCGGACAGCGGCGCCGCCTTCGGCTACCAGCACCGCTTCTCGCCCCGGGAAATCTACCGGATAGGCCTGAAGGAACTGGGCGACCACTGCCAGCGCACCTACCGGATGCGCCTCGACCAACTGGATGCTTCCGTCCGCGCCCAGGTCGTCACCGGCCTCGAAAAAGGCACTATCGAATTTCCGTCCATGCCGAGCACGCTGTTTTTCAGCCAGCTCCTCACCAACGTCAAGGAAGGCTTCTTCGCCGACCCGATGTACGGCGGCAACAAGGACATGGCTGGCTGGAAAATGATCGGCTTCCCCGGCGCCCAAGGCGACTACCGCCAGGCCATCAC
>JAJBTL010000011.1 GCA_020860865.1 Planctomycetota bacterium
CGTCGGGGAGATACGGCTGGCAGGTCACCGCCATCATGAACGACGGCTCTATCATAAAATCGCTGGTCCGGTATTTTGTCGTCAAAGAACCGTACTATTTCAACCATGGACTCGAACTTCTTCAGGATATTTATCCGCACTACTATTACGACTCGAGCGATCACAGAAGGTAAGCTGGCAGGCATCGGGCACATGTCATGGCGGGAATGGCGATAGATCTTGACGGCCAGGCTTCGGTAAGGAAAATTTGTATCTTCCTGCCTCCCCGACGCCGGCGGGAACCTACTGCCCATGTCTTTACCGCGGAAAGCGCATTGTGCACAGATGAATGATTTTTCCTCAAAAAAAACCGCTGTTCACCAGGGTCAAGCACTGGCTCAAGCTCCATTGTCCCAAACCGATTCTGGTGCCGATGCAGCTTGTCTACAGACCGATTCGGTATGTCTGCCACAACTTGCAACTGTACATCAACCACCACGGCGGATCCTTGGAATGTTATTGCTGCGGGAAAAAGTCGAAGTTCTTTCTGCCGCTGGCCGAAGACGGCGCCGAACGCGCCGCGTTCAATGCGAACCGGTCCAGAAAGGTGTCGAATGAATCGGTCTGTCCCCACTGCGGGTCGTTCCCCCGGCAGCGGGTGGGATGCTATTGGCTGTCGGAAAGATGGAATCGGCCGGAGGACGCCAAAGTAATGGTCCTGGCGCCTGAAAGTTGTATGACGCTGTTTTTGAAGAGAAAGAACATCCCGTACAAAACAGCTGATCTGTTCGCCGAGAACGTCGATATGCGGTTTGATTTGCAGAACATCCCGCTGGAAAACGATTCGTGGGATATAATCATTTGCAACCATGTCCTGGAACACGTAAACGACGACATAAAGGCGTTGTCCGAAATGATCCGGATCCTGAAGCCCACGGGAGCGGCCCTGATAACCGTGCCGACGAACCTGGATTCGGCCGTGACGGTGGAAAGCATGCCGACCATGAACGACAAGGACCGCACGGAGCTTTGCGGCCAGTTCGACCATATCCGCCTGTATGGGAGCGATGTCACGGACAGGTTGAACACGTGTTCCCGCTGCGAAGTCTTTGACGGGAGCACAATCGACGACAGAGTCATGCAGGCGGTGGGCCCGGGCAGTATAGACGTCAATCTGCTCTACATTTGCAAGAAGCCTTAACTGAACCTGTTTTCCAGTTGTTTATCGCAAAGAAGAAATCACTTCCCGGACCGCACGGTGCGAATCCATTCGGCCGGCTTTTTGAACAACGCCGTCAGGTAAACACCCACCCGCCACAAGGCAAACACCGGCAACATCGCCGCCGCCGCCAAGCCTTGTTTGTCCAGACGCTCCAGACCAAGAAAAAAATAACCGGCGAGTAACAACAGTATCAGCACGGACAAATTCCATACCCAGCCGCCGACCAGCCAGGCCGGAACCAACAGAACCATCGCAACACATAACTGCATGGAAAACGGAGGCGTCACCATAAAAAAACAGGGATAGGGCGGCACGCCAATCGCGACGTCGCAACGCGTCGGGGATTTCTTTCCTGAGAAAAGTTCTCCGCAGACTGTGTTCGCCCCCCGACCAGCGTTGGCGCTGGGCCCGGGCTTCTCCGGGAGTGGCTGGCATGAGCTGCCGCGATATCGCCCGCGCTCCATAGGAGACCGGGATTTTTCCCGAATCAGCCTGAGTGTCATTTCCATGTCCTCGGTTAAACCGTACGATTGCCAACCCAGGCGATATATAAGGGAACGCTCGAAACACATTCCAGAACCGCGCAGCGGAATGGTCAGTCCCAAGGCTTCGTAGGCGGGAAACTGCCAGCGGTTGCGCAAAACAAACGACGTGGCGGTGAGCCGGGTGAACCAATTGCGGTCAGGCCCTTCGACGTCGTAACGCCCCTGAATCATGACGTCCCCGCGCACAAGGTGGGAAGCCATGACGCGTAGGTAATCGCTTTCGGGCGAACTGTCGGCGTCCAGGAACAGAACCGCGTCCCCGGGTTCGCCGCTGTTTTCGTTTTTGAGCACTTCCAGGGCATAGGCAAGGGCTTGTCCCTTGCCGCGCTTTTCGGGGTCGACGCGAACAATCACGTTGGCGCCGGCCTCTCGGGCTCTATCGGCGGTATCATCGGTGCAATTGTCAGCCACCAGATTCAGGCTGAATCGCTCTCCGGGATAATCGCAGGCGAGGATTTTTCCACGGTTTGGGCGATAACTTCGCCTTCGTTGTGGGCGGGAACTATAATGGTGATGAATGGAGTCCGGTTGGTGGCCGCCGGCGGCGTTTTCGGGAACAGCGACCGCAACGCCAGCGCCCATAGCCCGACAACCCAGGCCAAAAAGGGGATCAAAACAACAAGCATCACTATCGTCGGGAGAACGGGCATTCTTGTCCTCTTTCAAGTCCGCGCGGCGATCAGTTCATGGCACAGCCGTTCATAACGATCGGCGACGTCGTCCCAGGAATAAAAATCCCGAATCCGCTGCTGGGCGGCACGCCTTTTCTCGTCCAGTTGATCCGCGTTATCCAGGCTCCAGCGCATTGCGTCATACAGCGCTTTCTTTTCGGGAAGGAAAAACCGGCCGCAATCGCCAAGAACCTCCCGATTGAAGTTCACGTCGCGGCAGAGAACGAAACAACCGCAGCCCATCGCTTGCAGCAGCGCCGGATTGGTTCCTCCGACTTCATTTCCATGAATGTAGGCATGGCAATTCGTCCACAGTTCCCGCAAGAGATCGTCGTCATACACGAAGCCCGGCATTATGACCCTGTCTCCGGCCAAATCCGTCAGTTGCTTCTGGTACTCGCCGGAATAGGCGGCGCCGCCCACCATAACCAGCTTTTTATCCGTGTTCAGTTCAAGAAACGCCTGCACCGTCAGGAGCGGATTGTTTTCCGGCTCGAATCGGGTGACCTGCAGAAAGTATTCACCCGGTTTCACTCCGAGAGGTTTCAGCAGTTTCGGGTTTACGCTGTTTTGAACCTCGGCGCCATAGGCGATGGTGGTCGAATCCATATGGTATTCTTCGCGATAGTACTCTCCCATTGTCCGGGAGTCCGTGATTATTCGTGTGGCGAACCAGGTCGTCATCCGCTCGGAAATTTTAAAGTGGAGCTTTGCCGCCCGCCCCCATTTCGCCCGCTTCCATTCAAGGCCGTCGGTATTGACGATAAGCGGTGTTCGCCGTAGCCGCAATGGTATGAGCGCGGGAATATTGGCGACGTTGCAGGCAAAGAATACGTCCGCCGGGCGAAAAAGCGCCATAAGGACGGAAAAAAAAGTATGCGACAACGTCTCGAGGGAGCGCAGGTGGAAGCACGGCGCGAAAATCCGCTTCATGCCGCAATACGTCGGCGCCTCGTCAATGCCGGGTCCGCTTCGACAATATACTGTGACGTCATGCCCGCGTTCATCCAGGCGACGGCCGATTTCCTGCACCGCGGTCTCGAAGCCTCCGTAGCGCGCCGGCACGCCGCGAGTGCCCAGGATAACAATTTTAAACGGTTTTACCCGTTCCTTCCCATTCGCCGCGCTTTCCGTACCAGACGTGCCGGAACACACCGTTACCTTTTCCGCGTTCATTCAGACCGCCTCTCCCAAGAAAAGATGTCGTGTCAGTAAAAAAACGCATTCTTACGGACGACAAGAGGCAAAAGTATAATCCATGAATCGCGTAAACGCAAAAAATTATTCGAACAGTTCCCACCACAGAAAGTTGCTTAAATCGCCATGAGGAGTCGAAAAATGCGGAATGGGGATTGACGTGGAAGTTTCATTATGAAACGATGGTTGAGTGACAGGCTTGAAAATGAAAGGGGTTGCAGTGGGTGTTCAGAACAACATCCCGGTGAACACGCGTTATGACGATATGTTCACCGCCACCGCCGGTCTGTTGGACCGGCTGGACGTCGACCGTTTTCTCAAGCGGATGGGCGATTTTTTCATGGGCGAAAGCGCCGACGCGGCGCCCGGCTCCCGGGAAGGCCGGACGATCGGCGTCATCGCCCTTTTCGTGCCCACCCTGCGCGGCGGCGGCATCGAACGGGTCGCCATCAATCTTTCCACAAGCTGGTTGAACCGAGGTTACCGCGTCGTCGTTTTCACCGACGAAAAGCCGACGCCAGGGGACTACCGGCCGCACGAAAAACTACAGCGGGTTGTCCTGCCGACCGACCGGAGGGAACGCTGGAACGCGGTTCGGGAAAACCTGCGCGCGGTTTCGGCCGACATCTGTATCTTTTTCGACGGCTGGCGCCGGCAAACCCAGTACGATTTTTACAGCGCCAAATTAACCGGCTGCCTCACCGTTCAGTCGGTGCATAACATGTTCTTTTATCCGGCGCATGAACTGAGGCCGGAGGAGATGGAATGGCTGCTTGATTACGGTCGCTTCGCCGACGCCCTTACCTGCCTCAGTACAGACAATCTCCTGTGGTGGCGGGCCAGCGGCATGAGCCGTTCCGCCCGCCTGCCCAATCAAATCACCTTCGACCCCGCCAAGGTTGTCCGCTCCGATGGAACAACGAAAAACGTGTTGTACATCGCCAGGTTGACCGAGATCAAGGGAGTCCGCTTCCTTCCGGAGATAATCCGAAAAATCGCCGCCCAGGTCCCTGACTTCAAGTTGCAGATACTGGGGCAATCGTCCGACGGTCTGCAGGAAAACTGGTTCCGCAAGGAAATCGCCAGGCTTGGGTTGGAAGCGAATGTGGAAATGATCGCCTTCACCCCCAACACGCACGAATTCATAGCCAGGGCGGCGGTCCTCATTATGCCCTCGCGAGTGGAGGGTCAGCCGCTGGTACGTCTGGAAGCGGCTACCCAAGGAGTTCCCAACGTCGTCTTTTCCATGCCATACCTCGAACCAACCGGCGAGGAGAACGGTTGCATACAGGTGGGGAAGGAAGATGTGGACGGCATGGCCGGGGCGGTGGTGCGGCTGCTAAGCGACCACGATTATTGGCAAAGGATGTCCGACAACGCGATTCGCGGCATCATTCCCTTTTCGGAAGAAAACATCCTGGCCGAATGGGAACGCCTGTTCCAGGCGATTCTGTCCAATCGGGTGGAAGAGGAATTCGCGCCGGCGAAAGCCGTGGACGCCGCCTTCCTCGAGGAAACGATGCGGGAGGTTCGCATCGCCTTCCGACAGCGCCAAATCAACGGCAAGAGCTTCTTCTACCGGTATCTGCATCCGGACGGCTGGCTGATAGCCACCCTGCTTCCGAAAGGAACGGGGCGAAGAAAAGCCGCCGCCTATATCGGTCACTGGCTTCAGCAAAAGGCATGGGAATTGAAGCAATACCGGAATCGAAAATAGGATCAAGGACACGCGTACGGCTCCCAAGACGGTTTCGGCCGGCGCTTTCGAAAGGTCGGGCTATGACTCCCGCAATCAGCGTTGTCGTGCCGTTTTACAATGTGGAACCTTATATTGCGCAATGCCTGAAAAGCATCCGCAACCAGACCTTCACCGACTTCGAAGTTCTCTGCGTCGACGATCATGGGCAGGACAAATCCTTGTCCGTGGTGGAAAAATATGTCCGGCTGGATCCGCGCTTCAAACTAATCCGCCAAGAGAAGAATTGCGGACCCGGCGCCGCCAGGAACCGGGGGATTCGGGTCGCCACGGGGAAATATATCACCTTCATCGATCCGGACGATTGGGTGGAACCGGATCTACTCGAGAAGGAACACGCGGCAATCGTACAGTATGGCGTCGACAGCGTGTGGGTGGGCCACCGCAATTACTATGAAGACGACGGCAGCTTCAAGCCCGCCGCCCCGCAGGTGCCGGCGGGCCTGGTGAAACTCGACGCCGAAATCGTGGCCGGAAACCAGGGGGCGGGCTGGAACAAACTGAGTTCGCTTGCTTTCCTGCGCCGGTACGGAGTGGAGTTTGACGAAGGTATTTTCCACGAGGATATCGGCTTTGTCTTCCGCCTCTGCTGTTTCGCCGGTACGATTTACCAGATACCCGATGCCCTGTATAACTACCGGCATCGCAAGGGCTCGACCAGCACCAACGCCATCGCCGGCAACGGAAAAATGATGGACATGCTGGAGGGGTGGCGGCGGTCCCTCGCGTATCTGCGGGAACGGGGAATTTTTGAGGAAAAGAAGGAATGGCTCCTCAGGTTGTATGGCGAACATTACGCCTTGTACCTGTTCCTGAAACCGTATAAGTTGGAAGGAACCGCCCGGCTAAGAAGTTTCCTGCGGGAGATTGGCTTTCCCGCCGCCTTCGAGCCGACCCAAGCGGAGGTTCTGAAGGCAGTCGCCGGTTGCGGAACCGTCCACAGTTGGAATCTGGTGTATTTTTTCCTTCTGGCCCTCAGTCGTCTCCACCCCACCGCACGCACGCGCGAAAAGTGGAAAACCTGGCTGAAAGTGAAGTTCAGGGAGAAGTGATGAGAGTTTGTCCACTCGAGTAGGGTATATGAATGTAACGTTCGAATCGGTAGGACGTCGGTTGACTGTCACGGTTAAGGTTAGACAAAAACGTATCGAAATATACTATCGGACCGCCTAATAAAACCTGTTTCATACCTCCATTTGGCCCGCTTTTCCGTTTTGACGACTGTTGGCTCGCCTGTCTTTTCAGGGCAATATTCAGCCATGGTGCCTTCAAAAGCCGACTCGCTCACGACCGCCAAAACGAAAAAACCACACCAAAGCGAAGTATGAATCAGCATCTAATTACATAGCCTATTGAATCAATGGTGTCACTGACGTACGCATTCGCTGATACGACCGTGCATGGTATATATTTTGATCACGTAGTGTTGGAGAAAACAGTATCAGATGTCACCTGCTGTTGACAGTGGATGCCTTGACATGGTTATGCACAAATGGTATATTTTGAACGTGCGATACGGTGTGTATTGCCATTTGTGCACACCATTTCGTTGTTCCGAGCGTACCGGAATGGGAATTAATGACGGAAAGTCTAGTATATTGAAATACCGATGGCTGTTGTCGCTTGGAATTGTCGTCATCGCGGTTGTCGGCTTGAAGCTTGCGCCGGACAATGCTTCGCGGGAACCGGTGCGTTATACCGCCCTGGTCAGGGATGTTCCGCCGCTCCGGGGCGTCATGTCGCCGACGCGCGATTTGACCGAAAAGGATTTGGAGGATCTCGCGAAATGGAATGTCAACCTGGTGCGCTTTCAGATAATGCGCAACTGGCTGCAGAAAGGCACCGATCGCGATATTCCGGAATACGACGCGTGGTTCGACTCCAGACTGGATAATCTGGAGAGCATGCTTCCCGTCGCCCGTCGCCTGGGCATCCGTTTTGTGCTGGACTGTCACACCCAGCCCGGCGGACGGGCTGCGGATAACTCCATGTGCATGTTCGACGAGGAGGAATACGGCGAGCATTTTATCGCCGTATGGAAACGTATCGCCAGCCGTTTCAGGAATCACCCGGATAAGGAGGCGCTCTGGGCATACGATCTTCTTAATGAGCCCATTGAATCGCCTGCGGCGGCCAGACGCGGGGCGGCGGAGAAACTGCTGTTGCGGGCGGCGGAGGCGATTCGGGAGATCGACCCGGATTCGGTGATCATCGTCCCGTCCCTGAATCAGAGCGGCCCGGCCGACTTCGCAAAACTCAAGCCGCTGCCGTTGGAAAATATCGTGTATCAGGCCCACATGTATTTGCCGTTTACCTATACACCAGTTTGTCGTTCCCGAAACCACTCCTCCCGTCAAGGGAAAAGACGGGTTTCTCGAATACCCCGGTCGTATCGAAGGCGCGATGTGGAACAAATCCCGGTTGCGGCGGGAACTGCAGCCGGTGCGCGATTTTCAGCTTCGCCACGGCGCCCGCATATATATTTGAGAATTTTCCGCCATTGTCTGGGCGCCCAATGCCGAGGTCTGGCTTGACGACTGTATAAGCA
>JAJBTL010000161.1:0-2747 GCA_020860865.1 Planctomycetota bacterium
AGTCGGCCAGGCTTTCCCGCTTAATCGCCTTCATCTCGCGTTCGACCCGTTTCCGGTAATTGTCGAAATCGGCCCGTTCGCGGCGGGCGAGATCAAGGTAGGCGTCGCGTTCAGCCCTGACCTGCTCGATCGATTCCTCGCCGGCGGCCAAACCGTCGCTGTCCGTCGTCCCGGTTTCGCCCGCGTCGGCCGGAGCCGCTTCCGATGCCGGTTCGTCCCGTTCGGCGCCGGCGAAGGCGGCCGAATCGGTGGCGGAGACGAGGTCGTCGTCGTCGATGGTGTGGTTGAGCGGTTTTTTATGGTGTTTCGCTTCGCCGTGGTCACCCGAATGGTGACGCGCTTTCTCCCGGTGGGAAGAGGCGGTTTTCGGCTGTTCGGCTTTTTCCCTGGCCGCCTGTTCTTCGATCATCGCTTCGTCGCCGACGCGCATGACCGTGTCCGGGGCCGCGTTTTCGTCGTGACCCGATGTGTCCGGCCCGGCGCCGCTTCGGCCGGACTGGCTTTTCTTCGCAGTGTCTTTATCCTTGTCATGAACATTCATGTCGGTTTATCCTTCTGGGCGCGGGCGTCCCCACCCGTGGCCCGCTTATTTCGAATCGGAGAAATAATCTTTCCAGCGATCCATAAAACCTTTCCGCTGCGGCGAAACATATGTTTCCTCAAGCGTCGCCATTTCCCGGAACAGTTCCTCCTGCCGGGGCGTCAATTTCTTCGGCGTCTCGACAATGACCTGAACGATCTGGTCGCCCTCGGACTTGTCCCTGAGCCGTTTAAAGCCGAGGCCACGGAGGCGGAACACCTGGCCGCTCTGGGTGCCGGCGGGGATCTTCACCCGCGCCTTGTTCTTCAACGTCGGCACCTCGAGTTCGGTGCCGAGCGCCGCCTGGGAGAAAGTGATCGGTATCTGGCAGACGACGTCATCCCCCTGCCTCGTGAAGAAATCATGTTCCGAGACAAAGATGTAACAATACAGGTCGCCCCTCGGTCCGCCGCTGTCCGACGGTTCGCCTTCGTCCGGAATGCGGAGCCGAGTGCCGTCCTCGATGCCGGCCGGGATGTTGACCTTGATGCGGACAACTTTGGATTCGCGGCCGGTGCCGTTGCACTGGGTGCAGGCCTTGTCAATGAAGACGCCCTTGCCGTGGCAGGTCGGGCAGGTCTGGGAGACGGAGAAGAATCCCTGGTTCCGGTAGACTTGTCCCCGGCCGCCGCAGGTCGTGCAGGTGCGGGGCTTGGTGCCGGGGGCGGCGCCGGATCCGTGGCAGGTGGAACAGATTTCGTTCCGCCGTAGTTCTATGGTTTTCGTCGTGCCGGTGGCTGATTCTTCAAAGGTGATATTGACCCGGCATTTCAGGCTGGCGCCGGCCCGGACGCCCTGGCCGAACCCGCCGCCACCGCCGAAAACGCCTTCAAAGATGGAGCCGCCGCCGCCACCGCCGCCAAAGATGTCGGCGAAGTGGCTGAAAATGTCCTCGAAGGAGGAGAAGTTCGGCGCGCCCTGGCCGCCCATGCCGGACAAGCCTTCGTGGCCGTGCATGTCGTAGCGTTTCCGCTTGTCCTCGTCGTGGAGGACTTCGTAGGCTTCGGCCGCTTCCTTGAATTTTTCCTCGGCCGCCTTGTCGCCGGGATTGCGGTCCGGGTGGTATTTCATCGCCAGCCTGCGGTAGGCTTTTTTAATTTCGTCCTGGTTGGCCGTCTTTTCAACGCCGAGGACTTGGTAATAATCGCGTTTTTTCGCCATGGTTGTATGCCTTGGAATTATAAATTCGGCCGGTAATGGGGGCCGCTCACCACTTTCACGAAATTTCCTGACTTTTTCGCCGACCCGTTCCCGGCATGTCGCTCCGGATCGACAAGGGGTGGCCGGAGCCTGTTTTCCAAGTCGTATCCATTTGCATTACTGTTGTTTACGTCGACGTTACCTGCGGTCTGGCAGACCTGTTGCAACACTCTCCGGACGCCAGCCGAAACATAAGCCGTCTATACTAAAACATTTCCCCGGCCCCGGCAATCCGGGACCGGGGAAAGCGATAGCGTTTCATTATTTCTTCCCCGTGCCGTGTCCGAAGCTGCCCGGAACGACGCGGGATGTGCTGCCGTTTTACTACGACACGGCGCCCATTTCCACGTTCTGCTTCTTGCCGTCCTTGATTTCCGTCACCATCGTCTCGATGCTGAGAAGGAGGGTGGCGATGGAGGACGCGTTCTGAAGGGCGAGGCGGGTGACCTTGGCCGGATCGATAATGCCGGCCTTCAGCATGTCGCCGTATTCGCCGGTGAGGGCGTTGAAGCCGAAGGTGTCCGACTTGTTTTCCTCAACCTCGGCCGCGACGACGGAACCGTCCAGGCCGGAGTTCTCCGCCAGGGTGGCGATGGGGGAACGGATGGCCTTCAGGATAATGTCGACGCCGATTTTCTCGTCGCCCTTGGCCTTGCCGCGAACCGCTTCGACAGCGGCGGTGGACCGAAGGAGGGCAACGCCGCCGCCGGGTACGACGCCTTCTTCAGCAGCCGCGCGGCTGGCGTGCATGGCGTCCTCGACGCGGGCCTTCTTCTCCTTCATCTCCGCCTCGGTGGCGGCACCGACGGAGACGACGGCAACGCCGCCGGAGAGCTTCGCGAGACGTTCCTGAAGCTTTTCCCGGTCGTAATCCGAGGTGGTCGTTTCAATGCGGTTCTTCAGGTGGTCGACCCGGGCCTTGATGTCCTGCTTGGAGCCGGCGCCTTCGACAATGGTGGTGTTGTCC
>JAJBTL010000161.1:2757-7877 GCA_020860865.1 Planctomycetota bacterium
CGACGGAGACGGACTTGCAGCGGCCGAGCTGGTCAAGCTTGACGTTCTCGAGCTTGATGCCGAGGTCTTCGGTGATGGCCTGGCCACCGGTGAGGATGGCGATATCCTCGAGCATGGCTTTCCGCCGGTCGCCGAAGCCCGGCGCCTTGACGGCGCAGACGTTCAGGGTGCCGCGGAGCCGGTTGATGACGAGGGCGGCGAGGCATTCCGTTTCCACTTCCTCGGAGATGATGAGGAGCGGCTTCCCGGTCGAGGCGGCCTGCTCGAGAATCGGCAGGAATTCCCGCAGGTTCGAAATCTTCTTTTCGTAGATGAGGATATACGGGTCCTTCATCTCACAGGTCATGTTGGCGGTGTTGGTGACAAAGTACGGGCTCTGGTAGCCCTTGTCGAAACGCATGCCTTCGACGAGGTCGACGGTGGTGTCGGTGGTCTTGCCTTCCTCGACCTGGACGACGCCGTCGGCGCCGACCTTGTCCATGGCCTTGGCGATGATGTCGCCGATGGTCTTGTCGTTATTGGCCGAAATGGCGGCGACGTTGGCGATGTCCTCGACCTTCTTACAGGGCTTCGACATCTTGGCGAGGTTTTCGACAACGGCATCGACGGCCATGTCGACGCCGCGCTTGATAGCGGTGGCGTCGGCGCCGGAAGCGATGGCCTTGAGGCCGGCGGTGAAGACGGCTTCCGCGAGGATGCTGGCGGTGGTGGTGCCGTCACCGGAGACGTCGCCGGTTTTATTCGCGACTTCCCGGATGAGCTGGGCGCCCATGTTTTCAAACGGATCTTCCAGCTTGATTTCCTTGGCGACGGTGACGCCGTCCTTCGTTACCGAAGGCGAACCGAAGCCTTTTTCAAAAATGACATTGTGTCCGGTCGGGCCCAGGGTGGACTTGACGGCCTTGACCAGCTTGTTGACGCCGGCGAGGATCTTCTGTCGCGCGTCCTGACCGTACATGAGCTGTTTGGCGGGCATGGATGGTTCTCCCTATATATGATTCACAGTATTTTCAATTTGTAGAAAACGTTCCCTCACTGGCGCCGGCCGCCGAATGCATGTCCCGGCCGGACCGCCCCAAACGCATCGCGAAAGTCGCGAACGGTTAGAGCTTCGCCAGGATGTCGCTTTCCCGCATGATGAGGAATTCGACGCCGTCGACCTTCACTTCGGTGCCGGAGTACTTGCCGAAGATGACGAGGTCACCGGGGACGACGTCCGAGGTGGCGCGGGTACCGGAGTCGAGGAGTTTGCCGGGGCCGACCGCGACGACTTCGCCGCGCTGCGGTTTTTCCTTGGCGGCGTCCGGGAGGATAATCCCGCCGGCGGTCTTTTCTTCGGCGTCGAGGCGGCGCACCACGATCCGGTCGTCAAGGGGCTGAAGCTTTTTGCCTGCCGCGCAGCCGCATCCACAATCCTTCTCAGCTTTCTTGGCCATTTCTAATCTCTCCTTAGATATCGTTTTTTTATCTCATTGGAATAATAAGGCTGACATATCACCAACCATCACGGTCATGGACTAGTGTAGAAAATTAGTAGTCCATGTCGTGGTCGTGCCCGCAGCCGCAGCTTCCGCCGCAGCCGCCGCAATCACAGTCGTCCTTGACCGGAGCTTCGGCGATCATGCAGTCGGTGGTGAGGATGAGGCCGCCGACGGACGAGGCGTGGCGGAGGGCGGTCATGACCACCTTGGCCGGGTCGAGAATGCCCATCGACACCATGTCGCCGAACTGGCCGGTGAGGACGTTGTAGCCGTCGTTGCCTTTGCCAGCCTTGATTTTCCGTTCGATGACGGCGCCGTCGACGCCGGCGTTGGCGGCAATCTGACGGAGCGGGGCGCTGGCGGCCTTCTTAATGATGTCGACGCCGATCTGTTCGTCGCCGTCCAGCTTCATGTTCTTCAGGGCCTTGTCGGCGGAACGGATAAGGGCGACGCCGCCGCCGGGGACCGTGCCGGCTTCGATGGCGGCGCGGGTGGCGTGGAGGGCGTCTTCAAAACGGGCCTTCACTTCCTTCATTTCGCTTTCGGTGGAAGCGCCGACGTTAATCTGGGCAATGCCGCCGGCAAGCTTGGCGAGCCGTTCCTGGAGCTTCTCGCGGTCGTAGTCGGAGGTGGTGTTGGCGATTTCGTTCCGGATCTGTTTGACCCGGGCGGAGAGGTCGGAGGCCTGGCCGGCACCCTTCAGAATCGTGGTGTTGTCCGCGTCGACGACGACCTTGGCGGCGCGGCCGAGATCCTTCAGCGTCACCTTGTCCAGGGTGATGGCGAGGTCGTCCATGATGGCCTTGCCGCCGGTCATGATGGCGATGTCTTCGAGCATGGCTTTCCGCCGATCGCCGAAGCCGGGGGCCTTCACGGCGCAGACATTGATGATGCCGCGCATCTTGTTGACGACCAGGGTGGCGAGGGCTTCGCCGTCCACGTCCTCGGCGATGATGAGGAGCGGGGTGCCGGACTTGGAGACTTCCTCGAGAAGCGGGACCAGATCCTGGGCGTTCGAAATCTTCTTTTCATAGATGAGAATCGCGCACTTCTCGAAGACGCATTCCATGTCTTCCTGGGAGGTGGCGAAGTGGGGCGAGAGGTAGCCGCGGTCGAACTGCATGCCTTCGACAACGTCGATGGTTGTTTCGATGGACTTGCCTTCTTCGACAGTGATGACGCCGTCGGCGCCGACTTTTTCAAACGCGTCGGCGAGAAGCTTGCCGATGCGGGCGTCGTTGTTCGCGGAGATGGCGGCAACGGCGGCGATGTCCGCCTTCTTCCCCTTGACCGGGGTGGCGAGCTTTTCGATTTCTTCGGTGACGGCGCGGACAGCCTTGTCGATGCCGTGCTTGATGGCCATCGGATTGGCGCCGGCGGTGACGTTCTTCATGCCTTCGACAACGATGGCTTCGGCGAGGACGGTGGCGGTGGTGGTGCCGTCGCCGGCCTTGTCCGAGGTCTTCGACGCCGCTTCCTTCACCATCTGGGCGCCCATGTTTTCGTACTTGTCGACCAATTCAACCTCTTCGGCGACGGACACGCCATCCTTGGTGACGGTGGGGCTTCCCCACGACTTGTCGAGAATGGCATTGCGGCCGCGCGGGCCGAGGGTTACCTTGACCGCCTGCGCCAGTTTTTTGACGCCGTCCCGCATCTTTTCGCGGGCTTCCGCGGCGAACACCAGTTTCTTTGCTGCCATGGAACATTCCTCCTAACAGTAATAAAAAACAACCAGTCCAAACAAAAATAGGTCTAAAACAAGTACATATATTCCAATTCGCCCCTGCCGTCCCCTTCCGCGCCGCAAACCGGCCCGTCCCGCCCCTGGAAATTCGGCAGTATAAAAAAGGTATGGAACCCCGTTCCGGGCTCCATAGTGTTGAACCTGTCGGATAATTTTATAGCAATCCATCTGCCAAACAAGCGAAGGATCGCCAGATGCGTTCTCCCGCCGCGTTGTCACGCCGGATACAAATTTTTAGGAGTCAACGGGTTGCCGTCTTCCGAGGATTCGGCCGTTTCTATCCAAATTCCGGAAAAATCCTTCGCCCCAACCTAGCCGGAAGTTCCCTGCCGTGTCATTTTGACCGGCCCGCCCGGCTTACCCGGCCGCCATCCGGTACACCACCTGCGCCACATAGGTGATGAGGGGAGCGGTGCCGAGAGCCGCCACGGTCTGCCAGAGGATGGCGTTGGCGGTCAACCGGACCCTCCCGCCATAGACCTCGACAATGGCCAAACACGCCACCGCCGGCGGCATGGCGATAACAATGGTTGAGACGACAAAATCGCTGAGACTCAGCGGCAGTCCGAACCACATGAGGAGGAGTAAAATTCCCATGCACAGCACCGGCGCGGCAATGAGCCGGAGAAAGCCGAGGAGAACCAGTTGCCCGACCCGGACCGGCGATTCGCCGCCGACGTCGATGGACTGCCGGGGCGCTCCGAGAAGGAGCCCGATTTGGAAAATGGAAATCGGTAACGTCGTCAGGCCAAGGAGATAGATAGTTTCCCAGGCCGGGCTGAGGATGCCGATATAGAGGGGAAGGGCCTGGAGTTCCTCCGACCCCATCTTTTCCATTCCGACAAGGAACGGCGCCGCCAGCGCCAGGACAAACCCGATCATGAGGGCGACGGTCTGCGGGTTCAGGAGGACGTTCCGGAGCATCCTGAGGAGCGTCTCCCCACCCCGGAAGGAGGTCATCCCCGCCGTCCAGACATAGAATGTAATACCCAGATTATAGAGGAGGACGACGCGGACGCCTTCTTCCCGGAAAATCGGCTCAACCACCGCCATTGCCATGAACACCCAGTTCGGCAAGGCAACGAGAAGGCGGAATGTCGGGCCTTCCCCCGGTCTGGCCCAGACCTTGCCGGTAAGCCAGCCGAAGAGGTCGCAGACGAAGAGAAGACCGGCGCCAAGGACGGGGTAGTACCAGTAGGTGCTCAAAGTGTCCAGGGTTATGCTTGCCGGTGTGTAATACATCATATAGGTCGGGAGGCCGACGTAGAGGAGGTAGGCGCTGACGACGGAAACTGAATTTTTCCGGAAGCAGCTTCATTCGCCTGACAATATAGCCGACAAGTATAAGAAGGCATGTCGTGGCGATTTTGTAGAAAACAACGATACCGCTGACCATGAGTAAGACGCTTTCCATAATACAAAAAGACGCGCGGCCATGTCGCGGCCGCGTCACCCGATTCCGCCGCCGTTATTCCCGACGCAATGCGGCAAAGGTCATCCGATGATTGTGAAAGCGTCGGCGTTTGTCAAAGCATTTCGCCAAAACCGCGTTCAAATGGGGAAATTTTAATGCTTTATCTGCAACTTGCCTGGCGCTACGCGACGCGGCGCCTGGTCAATTTCATCGCTATCGCCGCCCTCGCTTTGGCCCTGGCGGTGCAGATCGTCGCCATGTCCGTCCTTGACGGAATGCTGGTCGATCTGGAAAAACGCCTCCAAAACCTCGGGGAACAACTCACCCTCAGGATAACCGGCCACCGCCCTGACCGGGAGACGTTCGAAGCGGCAGTCGAAGACATGTCCTGGAATGTCCGTGGTATCGCCGCCGTCACCCCCCTGTTCCAACGCCTCGGCTTTATGGAAGCCGGTTCCGGCGGCGAATACGTTTGGGT